>JAFUPI010000060.1 GCA_017481285.1 Agathobacter sp.
GCAGAAGAAATTTCAAATAGATATAAACCTCTTGATGAGGTTGCCCCTTTCCCTCTCCTTAAAGCCGCTAACCTAGAAGAAGGTGGCTCAGGTGGAATCAGCGACGGAACCCTTTTCGGCTGGCCTATGACAGTCGCCGCCGCTGATGACACAGAGGTTACGGAGAATTTTGGAAAAGTTTGTGCCACTGAGGGACAGAGGGTAGGTATCAACTGGACATTTTCACCAGTTTGTGATATCGATATGAATTACCTAAATCCAATTACCAATGTTCGTACCTTTGGTAGTGATGTAGATAAGGTAATGAAGCACACAGAGATCTATGTAAAAACCGTGCAGAATCACGGAGTAGCTGCCTGTGCAAAACACTTTCCTGGTGATGGAGTTGACTACCGCGACCAACATTTGCACCCAAGCTACAACAGCCTTTCGGCTGAGGAATGGTATAACTCCTATGGAAAGGTATATGAAAACCTTATTCACAATGGACTCATGAGTATCATGGTTGGGCATATCTGCCAGCCAGCAGTTTCTATGGATATCAATCCAGAACTAAAATTTGAGGATTGTTTACCTGCATCTTTAAGCAAGGAACTCTTAACTGGAGTGCTTCGTGAGAGATATGGGTTTAAGGGACTTATTACCACAGATGCTACCATCATGGGTGGTTTTACCATGGCAATGGAACGTAAGAAGGCAATTCCAACTACTATCATGGCAGGCTGTGACATGATAGTCTTTAATACAAACTTAGAGGAAGATTATCAGTACATCTTAGATGGTATTAAAGATGGAATTCTTACCGAAGAACGTTTGAATGAAGCGGTGGAAAAGATTCTTGCTTTAAAAGCAAAGGTTTGTGTAGAGAACAACCTTCCAGAAATTGATGGTGCAGCATTACATAGAGATTGTGTAGATAAAGCAGTTACATTGGTAAAAAATAATGCGCCAGAAGTACTGCCAATCTCTACAGAGAAGTATCCATCTATCCGCCTTGTTACATTAGGAAAAGATGATATCTTAGATGGAAGTGTTCGCGAGATAGCAAAAGAAGTTTTGGAAGCAAAAGGCTTTGAAGTAGAAGTTTATGAACCATATGCAGATGATTTGCATGGAACCAAAGACTTAGATAGAAAACGTCTGACTTTATTCTTTGCAAATTATGAGCAGGCAAGTAATCAGACGGTAGTTCGTATTGATTGGTGCAAGAAGCATGCGCTTGATATGCCTCGTTTTATTTATGAAGAGGATAGTGTGTTTGTGTCTCTTGCTAGTCCATACAACTTACAGGATGTGCCTAGAGTAAGAACCTATATTAATGTTTATACAGCTACTCGTGCTTCTATTGAAGCCTGCATAGAGAAACTCATGGGACAAAGTGAGTTTAAGGGTGTGAGCCCTGTGGATCCATTTTGTGGATTACCAGATACAAGATTATAAAGGGGGACACAATGTTCGAAGAAATTACAATTACAAATAAAACAATGGAATTGGCGGATTGCAAAAATCAGTGGTTTTTTGATGAGAAGTTTCAATGTTGGTGTTTGGAAGATATCTTATATACTGATAAAGCAACTACACCTAAATTTCAGAGACTAAGTATTTTTGTGCCAAAAGCATATATGTCTGCCCCAGGAGAGATAAGTGATAATGGAGAAATGAATGGTTATACTGCCAAGACAGTTCCAGTTATTTTTGAAAATAATTCTGCTGGATATATGCAGATGCCACATGTGTGGTTAGAAGGACCACGCTGCTTTGCTCACCAGTATTTAGAACAGGGTTATGTATATGTAACCGTAGGAAATCGTGGTAGAGAGTCAAGAGATGCAAAGGGTGAACTTTGCGGAAAGTCTCCAATTAACTTAATAGATTTAAAGACAGCGATTCGTTTCTTAAGACATAACGCAAAAGCACTTCCAGGAGATTATAATCGCATGATCTCTGTAGGATGGAGTGCAGGTGGTGCTATGTCTGCATTGCTTGCAGTCACAGGGAACAATGAGCAATTTAACGCTTATTTAAAAGAAAATGGCGCGTTCATGGACGAAAGCGATGCAGTGTATGCTTCTCAGATTTATTGTCCAATCATTGATTTGGAACATGCGGATTTGGCGTATGAGTGGATGTTTCATGAGGATAAAGAAAATGAAGCTTCTCCAGCTGGACCTGCAGGTATTATGAATCCATTTCAGGAGGCATTATCTGCCAAGTTAAAAGAAAAATATATTACATATTTTAATAGTTTAAATTTAGTTCATCCAGAAACAGGAGAGAAGATAGAACTTCATGAGAATGGCAGAAGTGGTAGCGCTTATGATTATCTCATGGATAAACTGAACGAGTCCGCAACCACTTTCTTAAAGAAGTTAGAAAGGAAAGAATTGCCAGAAACCTATTCCGTAGAAGAATATTTAACTGGTAATTATGAACATGAAGTGCCTGCACCTATGGGTAAAGCAGATGATGACAAGAAACCAAATATGATGCAGGGACACGCAGGACCTGGCGTAGCTCTTAGAGATTTGGACGATGGACCAAAAGATAAAAAAATGCCTATGGAACCTCCTTCCCTAGGAGATTTGGTATCGCGTCCACCAAAGGGAGTTCCTTTCCATGGCTTTAAGCCACCAATGATGATGGTACAAGGAAAAGAAAAACGTGCTTGGTTGAGCTGGGATGGAGAGCAAGCAAAGATTTCTGATTTGGATACATATGTGTTAAAGCATCGTAGAAGAATGAAACCTTGTACTTCTTTTGATACTCTTGGTATGGACAGCGGTGAAAATGCAGTTTTCGGTACAAAAGAAGAAAACTATATGCATTTTAATACTGCAATTGCAGATGCTATCGAGGAATTAAAAGAGGAATTCCCGGCAGAATATGAAAAATATTATGCATCTTTTGCAAAAGCCAAAGATAATGTAGAACTTGAAAAGCGTAAGTATTATATAAATCCATTAAACTTTATTGGAACCTCGGAGAAAAGTGATTGGGCAAAAGCATGTCGAATTCGTGTAGGTGCATCTGATGCAGATACATCGTTATCCGTAAGTATGACTTTGGCCTTAAAACTTTCAGAATATGGCATGCCAGTAGATTATCAGTTGGTATGGGATAAGCCTCATTGTGAAGCAGACTATACGGGTGATGTAATTGAATGGATTGAAAGTTTAAGATAATAAATTACGTTAATTTGGAGGAAAAGAAAGTGAAGAAGAAACAGATTATCGGCATTTCTATTGCAATTCTCATAATCATTGGTTCGATGTTTATGCCAGCAATGGGAGATGTCTCTCAAATTGGTATGCGTACTATTGGTATGCTTGCCGCATTCTTAATTTTATTAGTAACAGAGTCTTTGCCAGTAGTAGTAATTAGTTTGGTGTTCTGCGCATTGATGCCACTCTTAGGTGTAACACCAAGTTTTGGAGCAGCGTTATCAGGTTATTCAGAGCCAATTGTATTCTTTACCCTAGCAAGCTTTGGTATCGCAGCGGCACTGACCAAAATTCCACTCAGTCAGCGCATTTTACGTGTGTTATTAAAGGCTTTTGGTAATAATACAGAACAGGTTATGCTTTCCATGATGGTATGCTGTGCATTATTGTCATCTATCGTGTCTAACGTTCCTACTTGTGCTATTTTTATGGCTTTGGCATTAGACTTTGTGAAATTATATAAGAATGAAGAAGACAGAAGAAAAACTGCTCGAGCATTTATGATTGCCATTCCAGTTGCGTCTATGATTGGGGGTATGATAACTCCAGCAGGATCTTCTATCAACTTACTTGCTATCGGGCAGCTAGAAAAACATGCTGGTGTGAGCATCTCATTCGTGCAGTGGATGTTAGCAGGTACACCATTAGCAATCATTATGATTCCGTTTGCATGGTTCTTAATGTGTAAAATTTATAAACCAGCACCACTTACACGTCAGCAGGTTTTAGACTTTATTGATAACATGGGGATTCCAGATAAGATGGATTCGAAAGAAAGAAAGGTATGTGTAATTACCATTATCATGCTTGCTCTTTGGATTCTTTCAAGTTGGGTTCCTGCAATCAATGTTATGGTTGTTGCTATGCTTGGTTGTTGCGTGATGTTCCTTCCAGGCGTAGATGTATTAGATGTAGATACATTCTTACGTGAAAATAGCTGGGATGCATTCTTCCTTGTAGGTTCTGTCATCTCCATCGCCGGGGCGATGATTGATAATGGAGTATCTGCAGCTATCGCAAATGCCATTCCACAGCTTGGAGTATCGCTTCCAATCTTGCTTGCATTTACAGCGGTGCTAATTTTCTTAACACTGATTGTTATTCCGGTAGCTTCAAGTATGATTCCAATTATGGCAGTACCACTCATTGCTATCGCTACAAACGCTGGAGCAGATCCAGCTCTCATTATGATGGCAGCAGCATTGTGTGCAGGAAACTGTTATCTTTTACCACTTGATACGGTTCCACTCATTACATATGCAAAGGGTTACTACTCAATGACCGACATGGCAAAATCAACACTGTTCTTACAGATTGCCATGGTAATACTTTCAGCAATTTGGTTACCAATCGTTGGTGCACTTTTCTAATATTGTTTACCTCATAGCAAAAGCCCCAGTCCTGCATCAGACTGGGGCTTTTGTTTTATCACAACTATCTATTTTCCTTCAAATCTACCACTTGCTCCACAAGGAAGTACCAATCCTGTCTCAGATACGGGAAGTCCAATTTCGTTTGCGGTAGTAGTTCCATCGAAATCTTTAAGTGCAGTGCTAATCATATAAGTAAGCACTGCTGGCTGTAAGCCTGTGGTGTAAGAGTTAACCAAGAAGAAAAGTGGTTTGTCGCTAAGAAGCTGTGCGCATAATTTGATTAATGGGTAAACAGCTTCTTCAATCTTCCAGATTTCTCCCTTTGGTCCACGTCCATAAGAAGGTGGGTCCATGATGATTGCATCGTAATGATTTCCACGACGAATTTCTCTTTCTACGAATTTCACACAGTCATCGACAATCCAACGGATAGGTGCTTCTGCAAGACCAGAAGAAACTGCGTTTTCTTTTGCCCAGCCAACCATACCTTTGGAAGCATCTACGTGTGTTACGCTTGCTCCTGCAGCAGCGGCAGCTAAAGTAGCACCACCAGTGTAAGCAAAGAGGTTCAATACCTTAATAGGTCTGCCAGCTTCTTTAATCTTCTGTGAGAACCAATCCCAGTTGGTTGCCTGTTCTGGGAAAAGGCCTGTGTGTTTAAAGCTGAAAGGCTTTAAGTTAAAGGTAAGCTGTTCACCGATTGGTAAATCATAGTGAATGCTCCATTCATTTGGCAAATCAAAGAATTCCCATTCGCCGCCACCTTTTTTGCTTCTATGATAATGTCCGTTTAATTTCTTCCAATTTTTATTTTTCTTTGGAGTATCCCAAATAACCTGTGGGTCTGGACGAAGCAGCACATATTTGCCCCAACGCTCCAGCTTTTCACCCTGTGAACAATCGATTACCTGGTAATCCTTCCATCCATCTGCAATCCACATAATGAATTCCTTTCTTCATATATATAATGTAACTGCATTAATAATAAATGGTTTTGCGGAAAAAGTCTACCAAATTCATGAAAACTATGTTATGATTGTCGGCGTAATTGTGATAGTTTATGAAAAGGAGCAGACACATGGAAAATTCCTATCGCTATTTTGAAAACAGAAGCTGCAAGTATTATCCATGCCATGGCAATATGGAGCATATGAACTGCTTGTTTTGCTATTGTCCTTTGAATCATGTAGAACATTGTCCGGGAAATCCGAAGTTTATTGAAGTAAATGGTAAACAGATAAAGGATTGTTCTGGATGTACATTTCCACATGAGCCAGAGAACTATGATACAATTATGAAATTACTTACTTAGATATCATAAAAATTATGATATAGATTCTATGCAAGGGGAAACAGGTGCAAATCCTGTACGAGCCCGTCGCCGTGAGGTACACGAGAGATAATCGTGCAAGCACAATCTTATCTGAATTTTACTTATCTACTCAGATGCCACAGTCTGAGGAAAGTCATTGGGGAAACCTGAGAAGGCGGATAAGCAAACGTACCAAGTCGAAATATCCGAGCATAGAGCTCCTTCATTATTACAATCGCGAGTGCCGATTTTCGAAGGAAATACAATTCAAAAGGAGAAAAGAATATGACAATGAAACGTAACAAAAAATTTTTGTCACTCATTCTTAGTATGATGCTTATTGTGGCTATGGCATTTAGTATGACAGCGTGTGGTGACAACAACACAGAGAAACCAAATACCGAAGGACAGAATCAGGTGGTAGGTACTGAGGATGATTCTCAGGCAGGTAGTGTAGAAAATGATACACAGGAAGATGGCACGGTACTTGGCGAAGGTGCAACTGTATTTACTTTCGTAGTGGTGGATGGCGAAGGCAATGAAAAGACTTTTGAAATCCATACCGACAAGACCACTGTTGGAGAAGCTTTATTGGAAGTGAAATTAATCGAGGGTGAAGATGGTCCTTATGGTCTTTATGTAAAGACAGTAAATGGCATCACTGCCGATTATGATGTGGATCAAACTTATTGGGCATTTTATATCAATGGTGAAATGGCAATGACTGGTGTGGATGCCACAAATGTGGAAGCAGGTGCAACCTACTCCTTTAAGGTTGAAAAATAATGAAGCTAAAGACAAGAGAGTTAGCCATATTTGCGATGCTGGGTGCAATCATGTATTTATCCAAAATACTAATGGAATGGATACCGAATGTGCATCTGCTAGGAACACTTACTATGGCGTATACCTTAGTATATAGGAAGAAAGCTTTATATCCTATCTATGTCTACGTGTTTTTGAATGGAGCTTTGGCAGGATTTAACACATGGTGGATTCCTTACTTATATATATGGACAGTGCTTTGGGCAGTGACGATGTTGCTACCAAAGAATATGCCAAAAAAAATTGCACCAATTGTGTATATGATAGTTTGTGCATTGCATGGTTTCGGTTTTGGAATTCTTTATGCACCGGCTCAGGCAATTATGTTTGGCCTAAGCTTTGAAGCAACGTTAGCTTGGATTGCTTCGGGATTTTATTTTGACATGATCCATGGTATCGCCAATTTTTTCTGTGGAATGCTGATTATGCCGATTGTATCCGTGCTAAACTATTTAGAAAGAAATTCGGGAAGAATATAGAAATGGTCACTCTACTTTTTGTAGGGTGACTTTTTCTTTGTGCTATTTTATACTACAATTACAAAGGAGTCTCAGATGAGATAAGATGTATCTTATGGAGTGAAAGGAGGACGACATGAACGCAGAATACACAGGAAAGAAAATAGCAGAACTTCGAAAAGAGAAAAATCTTACGCAAAAAGATTTGGCGGATCAATTGCATGTGACAGACAAAGCAGTCAGCAAGTGGGAACGTGGTGTGAATTTTCCTGACCTTGGATTAATGGAAAAATTAGCAGATGCTTTAGATACAACTCCTTCTATATTACTCGGTTTGGAAAATTCTACAAAGGAAGAAATTGTGACTTCTTTTGCGGAAATATCCAACCAACAGTCAGAAGAGGCAGCGAAGGATATTCAAAAGATCGGATGGGTAAATCTATTTGCGGGAGTCTTTCTTATCATATTCATGTACTTTATTAATGTAAAGTTGCAGAGAAATGGAGTGTTTATCGAATCCCAGGGCCTACTGTGGCTCATATATGGTTTGATTGTGGTGGTGACGGTTGGAGCTATTTATATTTTAAGAAAGTATAAAGCAATCAAGAAGTTTGAATTACTGGAAACCGTACTTGCGGAAATTATAGTGGCGGATGTGATTATCTTCTTGGCTATTCAGTTATTTACAGGGAGTAATCCTATTTACATGGTATCAGCAGTTTTAATTGCTGTGGCGTGTATATGCATGCAGCTATTGTTCTATCGTGTGATGAAACCACAGTTGATAAAGGCTCTACCGTTGGTGCTTTCGGTATGTTGGTTGTGCTGGGGTGTGTTGCTAAAACTAGCACAAGCTTCGTGGGTGAAGACAAGTATTTGGGATATGTTGGTATTTTCCGTGCTCCCATTTATTTGCTGTTTTGCAACATGGTTTATTTGCAGAAAGAGAGATGCAGAAAGAGAAAGTCTATTGCCTAGTATAAAGCTATTTGCAGTTGTGCTCTTGATAGTAGTTGCTTTTGTATCCTTGTTTGCACAGGATTTATTAGCAAAGACGTATGTAAAAGTATTTCATAAGCATTTGGAAACCTATGCGGAAGAATTGCTGGATAAGTGCGAAGACACTACATCGGATCAATATGGCTTCTGGAAAGTAACCTGTTATCCAGAAGATGAGTTAGTGGAATTTCATACGGGCGGCGCAGGGCTTGTGGCTAACAGTACGTATCTAGGTTTTTATTATTCGCCAGACAATACCCATAAGGTATTTCAGGGAGCAGATGTTCCATTGAATGTAAATAAGAATCTAGCAGACTGGTATGGTGAAGGGGATAACTGGGGCAAGTCCACAAGACTGATGGATAAGTGGTTTTGGTTTGAAGCATCATTTTAAGGGAATATACAGATTGAAAGGGCTGTCGACAAATTGATATTTGCAACAGCCCTATTCTTTGTATTTCTCCAAAAACAATCCAAAACCCTATAGACAAAATCATCCAATCTGTTATACTAAACAACGGTCGTTGACACGAGTTTCTTCTATATATAAGAAGAGATTCGGTTGAACTAGTAGAAACACCCACAAAACTACAACATTTTGTGCTTGTTTTATGTGAAACCTACTAATTTAAAATTGCACAAAAATTTTTTGAAAAAATTGTTGCAATTGCTGATTTTCTCGTGTATAATGACTTTTGCTGTGGCATGATAGCTGTGAAGCGTGAGGTTGCTACCAAGTGTGTTTGGTAGGTTTTCCGTGGAGCGAATGTCAAGTTAGGAAACTGACGACAAGTCACTGTACCCACATACGGTCTGCATTAGGCAGAAACAACGTGTGAGAGTCTTTAGGACACACACGGAGAAGTGTACAGTCACCGCTTGTCGTACTGAAATTTTAAGTGCGAAAAGGAGGCGACTTTTTTTATGGCAAGTCAAGTAATGAGAATCACTCTCAAGGCTTATGATCACGAATTAGTTGATTCATCAGCTAAAAAAATCATCGAAACTGTAAAGAAGAATGGATCACAGGTGAGCGGACCAGTGCCACTTCCAACTAAGAAGGAAGTTATCACTATCTTAAGAGCTACTCACAAATATAAAGATTCACGTGAACAGTTTGAACAGAGAACTCATAAGAGACTTATCGATATCATTGCTCCAACACAGAAAACAGTTGATGCATTATCTCGTTTAGAAATGCCAGCTGGTGTTTACATTGATATCAAAATGAAAAACAAATAAGAGTTTTTCATCACTACCTTATTTAATAAGGAAAACAAACAAAGAAATATCCCTGAATGGTTTACATAGATAAACTGCTCTAGGATGAACGGTTCCGCTACTCACTCGATTCGAGCATGAAGCGTTCCGCTGTAGAAAACAGGAGGTAAAAAATGAAGAAAGCGATTTTAGCAACAAAAGTCGGAATGACTCAAATCTTCAATGCAGATGGAATTTTAGTTCCAGTTACTGTATTACAGGCTGGTCCATGTGTTGTTACACAGGTTAAAACTGTAGAAAACGACGGATACAGCGCAGTTCAGGTTGGTTTTGTTGACAAGAAAGAAAAGGTTGTTAGCAAAGATGCAACAGGAAAGAAAGAAATCAAACACAGACATGGCGTAAACAAAGCTGAAATGGGACACTTTGCAAAAGCTGGTGTAACAGGAAAGA
>JAFUPI010000061.1 GCA_017481285.1 Agathobacter sp.
AATGAATTACTTCTCCACTATCTACATTGACAAAGTCAACATGTACATTGTCTACTTCGGTTCCATTAAACATATGATACATTCCTGAATACATATAAAATCCGAAACATGAAAAACTTTCTTCCAATGTTACACTTTCAGAGGATGTAGTAACTTTGAAATTCGTAAAATCATCATTGCATTCGATAGATACGATTGTCTCACTTTCGTTTGCTAACTCATCACAACTATCTTGTATGCTTTGTACTATATCCTTCATATACTCTTTATGAACACTTTCTGTCATAACATATGTGACACTTCCGTCTTCATTTAAAATTGCATCTTTGAATCCATTTTCTTCTTTGATACTTGAGAGTTTTTCCTCTGTCATACCCTCTTCAAAAAAATCCGCAGGGAGTGTTATCTCCACTTCTTTTTCTACTTCTTTCTTTGGTTCTGAATTGTTCCCTGATTGGTTTTCACTGCTGCTACCACAGCCAGCTAAAAAACACATACAGAGAATTAAAAATAATACTAATTTTCTTCTCATAGGTATCTCGCCTTTGTCTTTTTTTTAATTATAGCATATTAAAAAAAACAACTACTACCATATATGGTAGTAGTTGCATATTTTTTCATTTTCAATCATGGAGTGGGAAAAATATGGCTTTCTGTCGCTTTATAAATATCCTCCATCGCTTTTTAACATCTAGTAATCTTTCTAATGCATTCTGTATGTCCGACATGCTCTATTTATTAAAATCATTTTTATTTCTCGGAACTTAATTAAATATCTTGCCGCAATCGTTGCAACAAATTTTAGATACTGTGTAATTCTTTATCTTTTGTTTTTTATTTGCAAATGTGAAAATTCTAAACGGATTTAGATTATAAGAATATCTAGCTTTTCCAAGCTTGATATTCTGCTCCTGAAAATACGAACAATTACTGCTTCCGCATCTAGGACAATATACTGGTATTTTTTCGCCGAACACATATTTATATATTCCGTCAAATGGTTCTTTTTCTCTCTGGGGAACTATAACTTGGTAGTCCTCTAACTTATAATCATGTCCACAAACTCCACATTTAAATAATCCTGTTTCATTTTTTTCACCACATTTAGGACATATTGTATGTGGTCTTTTCGAAAAATCGACCTCATAACTAAATCCAACAGGCTTATCTGTCTTTATATAATCTGTCAATCGCAGTTCGCAATGTTCGCAATAATCGCTACCTATTTTATTCTGGAAACCGCAGACTTTACAAACATATTTTTCATTAAGTATTTTTTCTTCTTCCTCTTTTTCCAAGAATTCACTTATTGGGAATCCACAATAAATGCAAGTTTTAGCTTTATCACTTACATTATTTCCGCATTCTGGACAAACAATTAATGCCACTTATCCTACCCCTCTTTTGCAATTTTCTTACTTTTACTTTACTATATGTAGGTTATTCTGTAAACATCTTTTCACTAAACAAAAGCTAATTCACCTGTTCTTCGCATATAATTGCTTGATTCAGCTCTTACAGCTTCAAATACATCCCTGCTAGCAACAGTAAAGTCCTTGTTTGCAGTTCTTCTTGAGCTATCTGCAATATCCGCTAAGTATGGAATTAAAACTCCCGAAACAGCCTCTCTTACACCTTGAGCGATACCCTCTGTAATCTGCATGTTATTGGCAACTACCGACTGACCATTATCGAATCTACCCATGATTTCTCCATGGCTTGCACGGAACCAGCCGTCTTCTGGGAAACCACCGGTAGCAAATCTTGGGATTGAAATTTTCTCAATTTGTGGGATCGAAATGTCTAGCCCAATAACAGCGCCAAAATTAGTGACCACTCCATCAAGATCTTTCAAGAAGTCATTTATACCATATACAATAATAAAGTTTACAACACCTTCTACAATAGATATGAGTCCGTTAAAAACACCTTTAAAAATGTCCTTTATTCCACTCCATGTTTTTTCCCAATCTTTCGAAAAAGAACCAGCTATAAAATCAATTAGTCCACCAAAAGCTTTTGACAATCCATCAATTATTCCCCCCACAGATTCAAATGCCATTTCAAATGCTGGACCAAATACATCAACAAGTCCTTTTGCTATTGGAAGAAGAACCATATCCCACAAAAATTGAAGTGCAAAAATTAAAGCATCCAAAATTGGAAAAATAAAACCATTTAGTATTTCACAAAAACCTTCAAATGCTTTTCCTAGTATATTTCCTAATGCATTAGCAAGTGGAACAATTATATTTTCCCAAAGAACTGTTAAACCAGATGATAAAACTGCTATTATAGGGCTAAATATTGAACCAATAAATTCTCCAAATGGCACACAAACATTATTCCAAAGATTAGCTAAAGTTTCTGTCAGAATTGGTAACACTGTAGTTCCTAAGTATTCCAATGCTGGATTTAACATATCTTGCCAAATACTAACAAACATTGTGTTCAAGAAGTCACCGAATGGTTTAAATATCTCTAAAAGACCATTCCAACCATCTTGCAAATCTGGTAACAAATCATTTGTTAAAAATTCTAACATTGGTTGAAGTCCTGTTTTCATTGAATTGACAGCATCATCAAAACTTTTTCTTACTTCTTCATTCTTGGAAAAAACTATACCAAGTCCTACCACAAGTCCAGCTAATGCAACCGTAATAACTCCGCCTGCACCAAATACTGCCATAAATGATTCGCCAAGTGTACCTGCACCACCAGTCCACAATGCAAATACATTTCCTAATTTTGAAAAAAGTCCATTCTCTTCTAGTAATTGTCCAGAAAACAATGTTGCTAAACTCTTAAATAAATCCCCTGATGTAATTGCTTTTTCTACGCCAGTCCATTTGATAAGTCCAATCGCAGCCACAATCCCAGTTTCCAATGGTGCAGTCTCAATAACACCGCCTATGCCTTCAAATGCCGAGCCAATTACTTCACCTACTAACTCACTGATAGAAGAAAATACCTCCGTCCAATTTATGCCTTCAATGAACTCCCCTATCTTTTCTCCAACTGCATGCCAATCTACACTATCAATGGCTTTTTTCAAAAAGTCTGTAATGCTAATTACTAGTACTCCTACATTTTTTCCCACACTAAAATAATCACCAATTGCTAAGTTTGAGAAAATAGATCTCACAGGTTCTAAGAAAGCAGTTACTTTATCCGCCCATTCTTGAGATTTCTTGTCCATATTTTCATAAGCCTGATTCCAAGCTTCTTCATATCGAGCAACTTCTTCCAAAATACCATCTGCCAGATTTACGCTCCCTCCTGTACCTAGTGAATAATTATTCTCTGTTCCAGAATAATCTCCTACGCTAGTAGCTATATCGTCAGTTTCCATTCCCATGTTATCAATGTTAATTTCTATTCCGAAAAATCCAGCAATGCTCGTTAAAAGTGCCTTTATTCCAGCTACAATTCCACTCATCACTGGGAGGAGACTTTCTAAAACAGGCATAAACAACTGTCCAAATACAGAAACAACTTCTTTACAGTTATTTGTCAATTCACGGAATGAATTTGCTGGACTATTGATATTATCTGCCAGATTTCCCCATGTTTCTTCTGTTCCTCTTAATATTGCAATCAGGCTCAACTGCATTTTCTCTGCCTCAGTCATTTCATCCACAGACTTCTCAAGACCATAGGCATAAGCATATGTTTGTAATTTTGTATCTGAAAGGACGACTTTATATTTAGATAAAGCATCATTCTGCCCTAATAAAGCATTTTTTAAATCGTTTACTACTGTTCCGTAGTCAACGTTATAGTAAGAGGACATATCCCCTGCCAACTTTGTAAATGCATCTGCCGTCGCTAAAGAAACATCTCCCGTCTGTCCCATTGCATTTGTAATGGAAGCCAACTCTGCAGCAAACTGTGTCACCTCCTGAGCATTTAAACCAAGGTCTTTCATGCCACTTTCTGTCAGAGTACCACTTTCCATATCAACCGACAGACTTACTTTCATTCCAGATAATTTACCAAGACTTTCATTCATCTCCTGAATAAAGGTATTCGCATATCGTTTCGCATTTTCCGAACCATAGCTTTCGAAATCTTTATCCCATTTCGAGGCAATTTCTGCAAATGTATCTGTATAATAATTAAATGATTTGAAATATTCTTCCGTACTTTCTGTCGCCTTATAGATATCCTCCATCACTTTCTTGATATCTGGTAATTTTTTTGAAATTCCCTCAATTACTTTCTTGATATTTGGCACAGATTGTGTAATCTTTTCCACTGTGGAATTGATATTAGGCATCTTCTGACCGAGTTTTTCCATAGCAGTAGCTAATCCTGAGGTATTCTTAGTTGCTTCTTTCGCTGCCTCTCCGCTTTTCTCTAAAGTTGCCGACACTTTATTTAGATTGCCCATATCTAATTTTTTCAAGGCAGTATTTATATAACCTATTACCTTTTGTAATTTATTCGTTGCATCATATGCTTTTGTCGCTTCTGTTGTAATCTCTTTTAATTGCTTTTTTTCAATGTTTTCTGCCATTTTTTCACCTTCCTTCTTAATTTTAAACATATAAAAAAAGACATCTAACAGATGTCTTTTTTCGTTCAACTTATTCTATCTCTAACTTACTGCTGGTTTGAATCCATGCCTGGTATATCGATTTCTGTATGTTCAATATATTTTGGAATTACAAAAGGCCCACTCCAGCACTGAACAATTTCACCATATATGGTGATTTCATCCCCTTTCTTATACTCATAAATTGGTGAATCTTTTTCTTCTTCAAACAATAAATACATTGCTTTGCCTGAATAAATATAACCAATCCTTATATTATTCACAATGTCCTCTTTAAACGCTGGACTAACGGAAATATACCTTTTACTTAAATCGTATTTTTTTGCAACATTATCTATTACACATGCAAATGTATCATAAGCTACATATGACCCTATCCCATTAACGATTCCATATATTTTCACATGCTTTCCTTCTATTTCATTACTATCCAATAACTCCTTTGAATATATTACTTCACAAAATGCTTTATATTCTTCTTCTGTCATATTCGCAACTTTTTCTGCTTCTGTAATTTCTTCACGCTCCTGTTGTGTTTCAGTATTTTTTTCTGTATCTACTTCACTCTCCTGCTGTGTTTCTGTATTTTTCCCCTTATCTTTTTCATCATCATTTCCGCCACAGCCTACTAAGAAGCACATGCAGAGAATGAAACAAAATATTAATTTTCTTTTCATGGGTATTACTCTCCTTTTCTTATTTTCTTAGAATTATACCACATTCTATTCTTAAATGAGTACCAAATATGGTAGTAATTGTAAATTTTTTAATATTTTGCTTTTAGGAAGTAAAACCCGCAGATTCATGTGTTTCAACCGATAGGTTTGCATACTTTTTTACACTATGTATTTTATCACATCTTAGTTGTGAATTGGGTGAAAACATGGCTTTCTGTCGCCTTATAGATATCCTCCATCGCTTCCTTAACATCTGGTATTTTTTGAAATACCACCAATTACTGTCTTGATATTTGGCACAGATTGTGTAATCTTTTCCACTGCATTTTTAATATTCGGCATCTTTTGACCAAGTCTTTCCATAGCAGTAGCTAATCCTGATGAATTATTTGACGCTTCTTTTGCGGCATCCCTACTTTGTTTTAAAGCATCTGTCATATCATTTAGCTTACTCGTGTCTATTTTTTTCACAGTAGTATTTAAATCACTCACCTCTTCTTGCAATTTACTCGTTGCCTTGAGTGCATTTGTCATTTCTTCTGCAATCTCTTCTAATTCTTTTTTATCCATACTTTCTGCCATTTCTTCACCTTCCTTCTTAATTTTAGACATACAAAAAAGACACCTACATAAGTAGATGTCTTTCAACTTACACTATTTTAACTTACTGCTGAGTTGAATCATATTGTATAAGTATAGATTCTTCCGTATATTCAACATATTTAACAAGAACAAATGGACCATGTGCACACTGTACAATTTCACCATATATAGTAATCCTCTCATAGTTCTTGTATTCATCAATTGCAGAATCTTTTCCCTCTTCAAACAATAAATACATCTGTTCCGAACCATTATATCTAAGATCTCCTATCATATCTCCACGTTTCTCATAAGCAGGTTCAATTGAAATGTATCTATTACTCAACTCATACTTTTTCGTAAGATCTCGAATTGCACTTGCAAACATTGAACTATAAGAATAGCTTCCTTTACCACGTATAAATGCATATATTTTTACGTGTTTTCCTTCTAATGCTCTATCTCTTCCATACAATTTATCTTCATATATCAGTTCACAGTATGCTTTATATTCTTCTGTCATATTCGCAACTTTTTCTGCTTCTGTATCTACTTCACTCTCCTGCTGCGTTTCTGTATTTTTCCCCTTATCTTTTTCATCATCATTTCCGCCACAGCCGACTAAGAAGCACATGCTGAGAATGAAACAAAGTATTAATTTTCTTTTCATGGGTATTACTCCTTTTCTTGTTTTCTTAGAATTATACCACACTCTTTTCTTGAATGCTTACCAAATATGGTAGTAATTGTTAATTTTTTGATATTTAGCTTTTGCGTAGAGTGAAAACCGTGGATTCATGTGTTTTAATTGAGGGGGTTGCATACTTTTTTACACTATGTATTTTATCACACCTTAGTTGTGAATTGGGTGAATATGATTTTGCATACAAAAAAAGACACCTAGCTAAGTAGATGCCTTCTCTTATTTTTTATTTATTTTACATATTCCAAGAATAACCGCATCCTTGACATACCGCAGTCTTAACCTGCTTATTTACTACTTTCTGTTTTTTTCTTCCAAATAGCGCAAAAATTAAAGCTGGTATGGTAAATAATAACCATTTGGTAGGAATCCACCACCATCCAATACAAAGCCACCATAGAAGTCCATGATGTTGTTTTTTTAGATATGTTTCATTTGTAATTTGGACATTAACATTTTCACTTCCGCATCTTGGGCATTTCATAAAATTTTCCTCTCTTTTAGCTTTTTTAGAGTTCAACAATTAATAACCTATAGCTGTAACACCATATTCTGCTTCTTCCGTCGTAAAGCCTTCGTATTCAAGCTGCTCAATTAATCCTTCTCTCGAAAAAGACATAATATCTAAATAATCCTGTGCCTTTTTAGCGGCCTGCTCCTTCCAGTTCGCACCACAGTTGTCCACACCATATGTAGCTTCCTCGTTTGTAAAGCCTTCATATTCTAACTGTCCTAACAATCCTTTATAGGAAAAAGGCATAGTGTCCAAATAATCTTTTGCTTTTTCTAATGCCTGTTTCTTCCAGTCTGCACCACAATTATCTACTGCAAAAGTCGCTTCTTCTGTCGTAAAGCCTTCATATTTCAACTGTTCAAACAATCCCTTATAGGAAAAAGCCATAATTTGCAAATAACTTTTCGCTTTTTTCAAAGCATTTCTCTGACCCATTGTTAAACTTGGTTCATTTGTACTCTCTTCTTTGTCTGTCGCATTCTGATTGGAACTATTATTATCCGCCGCTTGGCTTTCACTGTTTTCATCTTCCATCTGGCTTTCACTATTTTTATCTACCACTTGGCTTTCACTATTTTTATCTTCCATTTGGCTTTCAGTATTTTTCGAAGTATTATCAGAAATCTGAGTATCCTTGTCATCTCCTGAATTTCCACATCTACCAAATACAAGTGCTACAACGATTACCCAAAACCACCATTTTTTAAAAATTGGTTTTTTTGCACCATCTACTATTTCGTTTTTCTTACTCATATTGAATTCCTCCTAAAAATTTGTATATTTTTATTTATCTCTTTTTATTTCAAACATTTCGTAATTTTCTCAATGTATACCCCAAATACTACATAAGTGGATGTCTTAGCTTCATTAACTATTCTTCAGTCAAATCCTTTGAGTCTATTGAATGAATTACTTCTCCACTATCTACATTGACAAAGTCAACATGTACATTGTCTACTTCGGTTCCATTAAACATATGATACATTCCTGAATACATATAAAATCCGAAACATGAAAAACTTTCTTCTAAGGTTACACTTTCAGAGGATGTAGTAACTTTGAAATTCGTAAAATCATCATTGCATTCGATAGATACGATTGTCTCACTTTCATTTACTAACTCATCACAACTATCCTGTATGCTCTGGGTTATATCCTTCATATACTCTTTATGAACACTTTCTGTCATAACATATGTGACACTTCCGTCTTCATTTAAAATTGCATCTTTGAATCCATTTTCTTCTTTGATGCTTGAGAGTTTTTCCTCTGTCATACCCTCTTCAAAAAAATCCGCCGGAAGTGTTATCTCCACTTCTTTTTCTTCTTTCTTTGGTTCTGAATTGTTCCCTGATTGGTTTTCTCCGCCGCTACCACAGCCAGCTAGAAAACACATACAGAGCATTAAAAATAATACTAATTTTCTTCTCATAGGTATCTCTCCTTTGTCTTTTTTCTAAATTATAGCATATTAAAAAAAACAACTACTACCATATATGGTAGTAGTTGCATATTTTTTTTATTTGACCTCTTTTATCACACCTAAACTGTGAATTGGATGAAACTAGTATAATTCAATGCACTTTCGCTATCTACTGTTTCTTATGGAAGGTTTATAACCCCAATAATAAATCCAACTAACAATATAATAATAGCTATCCATTTTGGATATTTTAAAGATTTAGAGCGAATAAATGTTCCAAACAGTGGATTAATCAAAATTGCTGTCACCAAGAATATGATAGCACTCAGCATTCTATCACTCAAAAAACTGCCCAAAGATAAAAGGGACATAAAACTAAACAGTACCCAGAAAATGATATTATATATTACGACACCTATTTTCTTAACGATTCCAAGATAATCAACTTTACCTATTTTTTCAGCAAATTGCTGCTTTTTTAATTCTAATTCTGCTCTCCTTTGAGCATTCTCCATTGCTTTTCTTTCAGATTCTTCTTCTCTTTGTTCATCTACAGAACCTTGATAGGTTATATTTTCACTAGTCTTACCATCCTGTGACTCAACTTGCATAGTGACATTCATTGTATCATCTACGATATCAATATTAACCGTCTTTTTAGTCATGCTGGAAGTTTCAGGTATGTCCATATTCATAAGCTCTTCCATAGTATCATCCAGGAACTCTTCCATCTCGTCAAAACCCATTAGATTCTTCATCTTATCAAAATCCATAAGATTTTCAAATGCATCCCTATCTATATTTTTCTCTGTAGCAGTCTCCTCAAAACGAGCACCACAACTGGAGCAAATATCTTCATAAATCGCACTATAGGTTCCGCAATAACTACATTTCTTCTTTTCTATTGACCTGTTCACTTTCTTGTGAATTGGGAAACCACAGTACATACATTTATCAGCCATCTCGCTAACCTGATTTCCGCATTCTGGACATTTGATCAAAGCCATTTTCATTCTCCTTAGTAAAATTCTATTATAGATTATACCATTTTGTTCCCTGCCGCTCAAGGCCGTCTTCTTATTTCAACTCCGTCTTCGGCAAATGCCCTCTATCCGCAGCTATCTGCCACTGTTTCTCAGCGAGGAGCATTTTGCGGAGTTCTCTTTCGTCAATCTCTTCCTGCGTCAATCCATCATATTCGCCCAACTTCGTTAGGACTGGTTCTTTGAGATACTCAGATTTCGCCTTGCTGCCTGCCAGGCAGTGTTCTAATGCGACAGTTATCGCACTGAGGACATAATTACCACAGTATACCCATGCCATGCTGTCATTTTCTTTCAGCTCCATCTTATGAGCCTGGGCATATGGTTCAAGTTCTGCTGGACATGCCCAATCGATGTCATCGATTGAGAGGCCGTAACCTTTTGTTACCATCAGCCAGTAGGGTCTGATTTCTGAAACATAGGTAGACCAGTTTAGTTCTGTGGAGTTTTCTTGGTATTCTTCTTGTTCGATTTCTTCTGTTCCGCCATCTCTCTCTGGAACATGCTCTTTAAAAAACCCTCACTCAACATCTCATTCTGCAAATCATTGTACAACTGGAGAATGTCTGCACTTTCTTCCTCGAAATAATCGTCCATCATATCGAAAACCTTATCTAAGGCAGTTGTCTTGCCTTCGTCGGTGTCATAGTCATACCCAAATTCGTCCCTGTGGTTTTTCTGCAATCCCACCAGAATGATTTCTGGAATGAGTAGCAGCATTTCTTCTACCTGCAAAAGAGTCTCACTACCTTCTCCCTGCTGGGAAACATTGCTACCTGCCTGAATCATTCGTGAAATCAGATTCGCCTTCAAAGTAGGCTTGTATCCGAATTTAATCTCGTATTCTGTGTCTTTCATTTTAAGCTTATACATCGTATTTTCTCCTCCTTTTTGAGAAAAGGGAGACATTTCCTGTCTCCCTTATTCTGATTTAAGCATTTGCTTTTGCTACGGTAAATGTGCCGTCTTTGTTGTCTGTTACGACATATTCGTCAGTACATTCTACTGCTACTGTGTTTGGAATGATAGTAGCTGTCATGCCGATGATTTCATCGTTTCCACCGACTTCGTCTGGTGTAGCTACTACCTGTCCTACATAAGCGTATTTTGCTACGCCGCCGACACCGTCTGTACCATACATATGGATGATGTCGATTTTCTTGCCTGCCATTTCGTTGATTGCCTGCAAATATTCTTTTTCGAGATTTCCTTTGACTTCTCTCTTGTCAGATGTCTTGATACCCATTTCAAAGGTCTGTGTATCATCTTCGAGAGTAGTGCTCTCTACTGTGTTTGGTGCAGATACGGGTGCTGGAATTGATTTTGCTTTGATCAATAATTTGTAGTTTCCTGTAAAATCAGTTGCTGCTCCTGTGTCTGTATGCTCCTTAATAATTACTCTTGCTAAATAACTTGTACTTGCCATGTTAAATTACCTCCTAAATTTTGATTTATTTTATAAATTTTCAATATCTTCGTTTCCAAAGGTTCGGCGGAAACGTGCCGATTTGGCGTGGTTTGTGTCTGATACATCTTCTGGGCCCTGAATCACTGCATAGCCCATGGCGATCATCACATCACCCGCTTTATCTAAAATCTCGTCTGCTTCATCAAGCGATGTATCTGAATATGCTTTTAATTCGATGGTCGAAATAATCGCATTCTGTTGTGTCTTCTCCAAATCATCTGCTGTACTGGTTTCACCGATAAAATCCACATTCAAGGCGGGAAACTCTGTGGGCACGCCCTTTTTCGTTTCCGCCATATGCAATGACGCTTCGGTATAAGGTGCACCCTCATCTTCGAGCAGTTTTTGGGTTAATCGAGTGTATATTTTGTCCTTTACGCTAAGAATATATGTCACCTCCTTCCTGAACATAATTCTTTACAATACACATCCTAGCACACTAGAAATGTGAAGTGGGGGAAACCTGTTTTTCCAGAAATCGGTCTATCTTTTTAGAAATGGTACTTCGGTCGTATCCTAGCAGCTCTCCGATTTCCAAAATTGTCATCTCGTCTATGTATCTGTATTGGAATATCTGACGCATCTCCATATCTTCTATAGCTTCTATCGCTATGTCGATATCGAATTTGAGCTGTTCATACTCCTTCTTCCTGCTCGCGAGGCAAATCATGAGCTCCCTGACCTTCTGTTCCCGCTGCTTCGTATCGGCGATGCTGGGTGCACCTACCTCGATACGACGTTCCGTGTATGGGAAGCCTTTGGTGGAACCTTTTACGATGCCATGGATGGCTTTCAATGGGGTGTTTGCGTAATAATCGATTTTTTTGTTGATTCGTGCAATTTCACGCCCTAGTTTTTGATAGTCTTCTAATACTTGTCTTGTTAGAACCATGTTCCCTCCGTTCTAAGGCAGGTTGACCTTACTTACGGATACTTCATAGGCGATACGTGGTTCTGCCTCGTTTTCTCCCAGCTTCTTCACATAGCCTCTACTCTGCACTCTGCCCCAGAGCTGTACGCGGGTTCCTACTGGGAAGTTGGCGATGTACTGTGCATTTCTGCCCCAAAGAATACATGGGATATAATCTGACTTGCCATAGGAACGATTTACAGCGACTAACACATCTGCAATCTCTCTTTCCTGTGGTGTCTTTCGGTAAAGAACCTCTTTGCAGATATATCCGTCCAGGAAAATCTGATTCTGTTCTTCTGACGCCTCTGCCTTTTCCAAAAATAGAAATTCTCTCGCAAAGACATACAACATGAGGTGTTTCCTGCTCTCTCCCTGTTGATTAAATGAGCGAAACTGTCCTGTCAAATATACGGCCTCCCCACAATACTCCTGACTCACATCTACCAGGCGTTCCGAAACCATGACTGGAATCCTATCCACTGTACCGGATAACCGCTTTACGTCCACCTCTAGCATGTAAAACCCTTCACCATATACTTCATGACTGAAGGTGAAACCTGATACGATATGCCCGATCAGTGTAACCTGATTGTTTTCTGTTTGATTGTTCACCAAATTCACTCTCCTTCCGAACTTTTTCTTGATATAAGTTCGGAAATCAGTTATAATATATTTGCTAGATAGATTTGTTTTGATTTCCGAACTTTGTATCTCTATAATGGTTTGGTTTTCAGAACTTGTCAATGATTTTTTGTACGGATTTTAAAACTTTTATTCAATAGGTGACTATCATGTATGAAATTTATTGCAAGATACGAGATGCAAAAGGATTCAAAGATGCCGATGTAGTAAGGGCTACTGGCATTACGAAGTCTACTTTTTCCGATTGGAAATCTGGAAGAAGCAATCCTAAGAATGATAAACTTACAAAAATCGCTGATTTTTTAGGTGTTTCTGTGGAATACTTAAGAACTGGCGAAGAAGAATCTGAACCATATTATTTTAACGACGAAACTGCGAAAATGGCCCAGGCTATTTTTGAAAACAAAGAGCTTCGTATACTGTTTGATGCGGCCAGAGACTCTAGCCCTGAGGATTTACAGACTGTTCACAGTATGTTGCTCGCCTTAAAGAGAAAGGAACAAGGGAACATCGATTAATGCTACTCTATAATGTCGATTACCAGGTTCGTCTGATTGAATTTCACGGATCTGTAAAGGAAGCGGTAGTGCCAAACGAGGATGGCAGCTACACGATTTTCATTGAATCTACATTATCGCGGGAAGAACAGCAGCAGAAATTCATACACGCTATGGCTCATATTTGTAATAACGATTTTGAGAAGGAATGCTCTGTGAACCTGTTAGAAAGAGAGGCACATTTTACCTAGCCAAAACTAGATATTGTACCACCATATTTGATAGTACATGATACAGTAGTATAATATATGATTTTATTTCATAAAAAGGGGCTGTCACAAATATAAATTTGTGACAGCCTTATTTTTATATTTCGAAATAAATATGTCTCTGTATTTTGTGTGCATTTTCTCTCGGTTAAGAAAAACGCTTTATTTCTAAGAAGCACTCTGCTTGCTTGTATGATTTATTCTGTCTGTCAAAAGTTTTACAATCTGCACCGCTTTGTCCGGTGTCTGTTGCACAACGGACAAAGCGGTGCAGATAGTAAAAGCTATGCCAGACACAAAATTTAAGCAAGCAGAGTGCTTCCAGAAATAATAGCATTTTCCTTAAAAGTTCGAAAATGCACACAAAATACAGAGACATATTTATTTCAAGACATGAAGAAAGGCTACCACAAATTTATATTTGTGACAGCCCTCTTTTTCTATTTTTCAAATTTGTACTGTTCAAAACAATCAAATGTCGCAAAATAATCTGCTGGTGTTTCCGCACGACGAATCATTTTCACACTACCATCTTCCTGCAAAAGAAGCTCCGCGGATTTCAGCTTGCCGTTGTAGCTATAACCCATAGCGAAACCGTGTGCCCCTGTGTCATGGATAACCAGGTAGTCTCCCTTGTCAATCTTAGGCAGCTTGCGGTCGATGGCGAACTTGTCGTTGTTTTCACAGAGGGAACCTACGATGTCATAGGTTTCTGTGCATGGTGCATCTTCTTTTCCAAGCACCGTAATATGATGGTAAGAGCCATACATGGCTGGTCGCATGAGGTTTACCGCACAGGCATCTACACCAATGTATTCCTTGTAGATGTGTTTTTCATGAATCGCCTGTGTTACGAGGCAACCGTATGGTGCCATCATGAAACGTCCCATTTCCGCATAAATCGCTACATCACCCATACCTGCTGGCACTAATACCTCTTCAAATGCCTGACGAACCCCTTCGCCGATGGCGTGGATATCATTTGGCTCCTGATCTGGTGTATAAGGTACGCCCACACCGCCAGAAAGGTTTACAAATGCGATATGACAGCCGGTTTCCTTCTGAAGCTCTACCACGAGTTCAAAGAGCTGACGTGCCAGCTTTGGATAGTACTCGTTGGTTACAGTGTTGCTGGCAAGGAATGCATGGATACCGAAATTTTTGGCTCCTTTTTCCTTCAAAAGCTTGTACGCATCAAAGAGCTGCTCTCTTGTCATACCGTACTTAGAATCGCCAGGGTTGTCCATAATGCCATTGCTCATAGCAAACACACCGCCTGGATTGTAACGGCAGCTAATGGTTTCTGGGATATATCCCAAGGTATCTTCCAAGCACTGGATGTGAGTAAAGTCATCCAAATTGATGATAGCACCTAATTCATTTGCATAAGCAAATTCTTCTAAAGGTGTCTCATTGGATGAGAACATGATATGCTCTCCATCCATCCCACATGCCTTTGCCATCATAAGCTCTGTCATGGAGGAACAGTCGCATCCGAAGTCATATTCCTTCAAAATATCAATCAAAAATGGGTTTGGCGTCGCCTTTACCGCAAAATATTCACGAAATCCTTTGTTCCACGCGAAGGCTTCCTGCACTGCTTTCGCATTGGCACGAATCCCTGCTTCATCATAGAGATGAAATGGAGTGGGATATGTTTTTACAATTTCTTCCACCTGTTCTTTTGTTACAAAAGGTAATTTCTTCATTTATCTTTCTCCTTAAATTATAATGATTCAGAGCCACATTCGCAAAATAATACTTTCTTAGACTACAACAACTTGGCGTTTATTTCAAGAGACTTTTATGTTATACTTTCTATAATTATTGGGTATAATCTCAAATCTTGTTTGTGCCGATATAAATTATGGTACAGATTGACTTTTTTTACAGAAAGAGAAAAATTATGGCAATTAAAGTAAGTACATATACTCCAACTTCATCCATAGATACCAGCGGTAAGACCACCATTACCGATATCCCAGAGGAACAATCCTTCCAGGATGTTTTGGTGCTGAACCAAACCGCCTTGAAAGCTATGACCATCGATGCCATGGTAAAACAAAGTGCCACTGGCTCCGTAAATCCAGATGCTGTAGATGCTGCTGCCATTATGCGCTTCCGCAGTACCCTGGGTGCCAATATCCAGGCACCTATCCCAACAGATGAATGGGATGCAGGCACACCTATCAAGGTGCATGTACCGCCAGCGACACCTACGATTACGAAGCCTGCGACTAGTACGACTCCTAGTGGAAATACACCGATTACAAATGAATCTGTGAACAACAAAAATAACACTTCCACAGACGAGGTTCCAAATGATGGTGTCTTGGCATGCAGCGAAGAACTCAACCAGTACTTCGCAAAAGCCGCAGAAACCTATGGTGTAGATGCGAAACTGCTCAAATGCGTGGCTTATGCAGAGTCACGATTCCGTCCTGATGTCACCAGCAAGTCTGGTGCTATGGGTGTGATGCAGCTCATGCCAAAATCAGCGGAATATTTAGGCGTTACCGATGCCTATGATGCAGAACAGAATATTATGGGCGGTGCCAAATTCCTCGCTTCTCTCTTGAAGCAATTCGATGGAAATATCGAGTACGCTCTCGCTGGCTACAATGCTGGACCAAACCGCGTAGAAGAATATGGTGGTATCCCACCTTACGAAGAAACACAGAACTACGTAAAACAGATTATGTCTATTTATAATTCATAATTCCAAATAAATTTCAGTTGACATTTTGGATTACTCATAGTATGATTTAACAGTTGACGCAGTCAACTTCATACGAATGCTACTATAGCTCAGGTGGTAGAGCGCTACATTGGTAATGTAGAGGTCACGGGTCCGACTCCCGTTAGTAGCTTAAAAAGCCCTCGATTTTCGGGGGCTTTTTTATATCTGAAATCGCTTGACTTTCGAACAAACGTTCTGTATAATCTTTTCACGGAGTAATCGTGTACAAGGTGGTAGCCTCCCATATGATATGAGCCAAGGCTCGCATAGAGGGGAGGTGGTGTCAATGACTACATATGAAGCAATATCCTTGATGATAGCGTTTGGAATGTTAATCATAACACTGCTTGCCTATATTGATAGGAACAACAAGCGAAAATAAAAAATAAGCCTACCTTTGTACTTGGCGGTCGAAGGTAGGCTTAAAAACTTATATTCGAGGCTAACCACCATGTGGGCGGTTGCTCCATTCCTATTACTATATTATCACCATTACTTTTAAATGTAAAGGTTTAATATATCATTATTCTTACAACTCCACTACATAATGATGAAAGGCATTAATCACCTTGGTCTCTCCGACTTTATCCTCTCTCGGATACTGACGACCGTAATTCATATGTACATGTCCATGAACGAAATATTTGGGATTATATTTTTGGATGAGCTCACCAAAGGTTTCAAACCCTCTATGTGGCAAATCCTCCCCATCATTTACGCCATAGGCTGGTGCATGGGTAACCAGCACATCAAAGCCCTTCTTGCGTAGCAATTTGAACCAGAGACGGCGAGCTCTCCTTCTCATCTCCTCTTCTGTAAACTGATTACCACCTTCTTTGTATCGGTAAGAACCTCCCAATCCTAAGAAACGCACCCCTTCATATTCATAGATATCATCTTCAATACAGATACAGCCTTCTGGTGGACGATTCTCATATTTATAGTCGTGGTTGCCTTTAATATACAAAACCGGAATAGAGGTCATCGTAGTAAGAAAGCTTAGATACTCTGCCTCCAAATCTCCACAGGAAACAATCAGGTCGATTCCTTCAAAAGCTTCTCTACGAAAGAAATCCCAATATTCTTTTGACTCCTCATCAGAAATAAATAATATTTTCATTCCCTAATCTTCCTTTTGTTCCTCTACACCCTTCAACTCTACAATCGGTTTCGCTTTTTCATTCAGTAAATCGATGGATGGAATATCACCTTCCACATTTTCTACCAAATAGTCCATTTTCATAATATCTTCAGGACGCATTGCTTCTCCTGCGTTATTTTTGATCGTACCATCCTGTGCACGAATCTCACCAAAGAATGGAACTACATCGCCGACGCTGATATCATATTCAATATGTTCCGCGAGACGTTTGATGCCAATTGGCACATGTTTGGAGTAAACTAAATCAATTACCCCTGCTGACATGCCCCACCAGTAATTGATGGCCTTCGCTTCGCCCTCATCTTCGGACTTGTAGGTACCTGCCAAAATTCCCTGAATCAGTTTCTCATAGTAAATTCCCCAGTTCCAAACCGGCATTACAATATTTGTGGCTTCACCATTTTCATACTTGTATAAGCCATATTCTCTCGTCGGATTGATTGGTCGAATCATATCCTGATTTGACACATAATGAATGTCATTCATCGTCAGGAAATAATCCAGGTCATGGTCTTTTCTCGTAGACCAGTCCAAATACACTTTTGCACGAGGATTTACACAGGCTGCGCCAAGAGCAAATGCATTGATATTAGCTATCATACCGTAAATCGGATAATCCGCTACATAGGCAATCCTATCGTTTTCTGCCATCGCACCTGCAATCATTCCCGAAATAAATTTCGCCTCATACATACGTGCATAATAGGTACGGATATTTTTGTGCGGTGTATTTAACGAGCAGTTCAATATGGTTATCTCCGGATGTTCCACTGCGAATTTCAAGGATGGCTCCATCATTTCCACACCGACCTCGAACACAATACTCGCACCCTTTTCCACCACATCCGTCAATACTTCTTCTATATTTTCCGCATCTACATGATTCACACATATCGTACTAATCTGCTCTGGGAAAGTTTCCTCCAGATAGCTACGCCCCAAATCATGTGCATAGGTCCAATTCGATTCTTCTGCAGACTTTGGATACAGGAATGCAACCGTAAACTTCTTGGAAGAACTTGGCATCAAATAGTGAAACAGCGATTTTCTTGCGTTGGCTTCCTTTGGATCCAGTACGAGGTCCACACGATTTTTCTCCGTAAGCACCAGGAATTCCTTCCAGCATTTCGACACATTAGAACTGTATTCCTGTGGTGTCATAGCCAAAACCTCTTCATAGCTATATACCTTTAAGAAAGCATTCAGTGCGTCTCCGACTGTAATTGGCAGTTGATTGCCACCACACTGCTCATATGCCTTCGAAAAACGGAAGTGTACTCCTCTGAAATCTTCTTTTGTTCTGTCATCCCATGGTATCTCTGCGCCGACCAGGTCCAAAAGCTTATTCGCACAGCCCAATCTGGTAAATTCTACTGTGTTAAGTCCTGTCGCTTCATTGAATTTCATAAACTCGTAGTAGAGCTTAATATCCAAATCTTCAGAAGGTGCAGGTATCTTTCGTGTTACATAAGCAGCAATCTTATCTGCTCCGTAGAATTTCAAAACGCTGACACGTTTATTTCCTTCCACTACATAAAAACGATTCATGAATTCATATACTTTGATTGGGTCACGAATCCCTTCGTGGAGCTGGGCATCTGCCAAAGCTTCCCATTTGCAGGCAAATTCGGATTGCTCATCCAAAATAGGCATAAAATTCGCCGCAAACGCATAGGTTCTTCCCTTCGTACTAGTTCCAACCACGTGATCCAGTGGAATATGAACCAAACCAAGATTCTGTTCTGTCAAAATATTCTGCTGTGTGAGAATCTCGTCCAAAACTGGCAAATATGGAAATCTTCCCAAAAGCAGACATTTTTTCTGCTCTTTCTTTCCACGTCGTAATGCTTCTAAATATGTTAATTCACCCATAAGCAAACTCCTTTTATTGGTGTATTGTAATCTTTTTTCTATTGTATCACATTCAGAACAAAAAATAGAGAAAAATAAAAATAATTTTCTTCCATATTTTGCACTTGTTTGCTATAATGTAGGTTAGGATAAAGGTACTATGGAGGATTACAATGGAAGGGATAACTAAAAAACAAGCAGATGTCATTGGTGAAGTAGCCAATATCTGTACAGGTAATGCTGCTACTGCACTTAGTATGATTATCAATCGACCAACAAATATTACTACGCCTCAGGTCGAAGTTCTCGACAAAGAAGAGAATCTTATCAAACCAGAGCGTATCTTGGTTAAGGTTCCATACACCAAAGGCTTGGACGGAACCAATCTCATGATCCTGAAAGAACAGGATGCACTTATCATTGCAAACCTTATGATGGGTGGCAATGGAGACACCACAGGAATGGAATTTGACGAAATTACCATCTCAGCAATTTCAGAAGCCATGAATCAGATGTGCGGTCGAATTGCTACATCTATGTCTGAACTCTTACACAGACCTACAGACATTGGTTTTCCACTGATCAATTCGCAGTATAAAACCACATTCGTTATTCCTGACGAATTATGCAATGGAACTGACATTGTAAAAGTAACTTTCCGTTTAACAGTAGACGGACTTATCAATAGTACAATTTGGCAATTATACCCATTAAGTATTGTAAAACAGATTTTAGACCAGGAGGGCATATAAAATGGCACAGAGAATTTTAGTAGTAGACGACGCAGCATTTATGAGAATGATGCTCAAAGATATCCTTACAAAAGGTGGTTACGAAGTTTGTGGCGAAGCAGCCGACGGTGTAGAAGCTCTTGCAAAATACAATGAATTAAAACCAGACCTTGTAACACTCGACATCACCATGCCAAACAAAGATGGTATCGCAGCATTGAAGGATATCAAAGCAGCTGACCCAGGTGCATTGTGTATCATGTGTTCTGCTATGGGACAGCAGTCAATGGTTATCGAAGCTATCCAGTCCGGAGCAAAGGACTTCATCGTAAAACCATTCCAGGCTGACCGTGTAATCGAATCCATCAAAAAAGTTTTAGGCTAATCTAATATCTAACACTACATAATAAGGCTGTCACAAATATACATTTGTGGCAGCCTTTTTTATATTTTGGAATAAATATGTCGCTGTGTCTTCTAAAGAATTTCTTTCGTTAAGCAAAACGCTTATTTTCTAAGAAACACACTTCCGACTCTTGTGATTTTTTATGTCTTTCAAATATTTTACAATCTGCGAAAGTATATCCGTGTGAGAAAAGACACCATTACAGACTTTTCACGTGTCTCTTAGTACGACGGATTTATATAATGTCATATGCATGCTCGACTGTCTGAGATGCTGTTTTTGCATCGAGTTTCGAGCATGCATATGTAATATCAACTATATAAAGACGTCGTACTTAGAGACACTAGGAAAGGATGTACCAGTGTCTTTTTCACATCGGAGCATACTTCGCAGATAGTAAAATAGATGAAAGACATAAAACTTAAGTCGGAAGTGTGTTTCGAGAAAATATAGCGTTTTCCTTCAATGCTCGAAATTCCTTAGAAGACACAGCGACATATTTATTTCCAATTCTAAGAAAAAGGCTGCCGCAAATGTATATTTGCGACAGCCATATTATACTTTATGATATTAGATTATGCGTAACTGCTCTATTGCTTGTTCGTGCAGGATTTCTTTTCCATGTTCATAGATAAAGGCTCTCTTCTCTGCTCCCACGAAAATATCTGCTGCATATTCATCGGTAAGTGCAGAAAGTTTCTTCACATCTTCCTCTTTGCTATCGGTCATATCCATCATGAGGAAGTATATGCCATCGAATTTGTATAACTGGTTGAAAGGAATATTCTCTACCTTTACCTGTTTCGCATACCGCATCAGAGTATCCAATTCTTCGAATGCAAATAGTACGATGATCTTTAAGGTCTTATCCTGTTTGCTTTCTGTAATATTGTCTCCTGAATCTTTTATCGCCTTGATTTCATCCCATTTTTGTTTCGGAATGGTATTCAGCAAACCATTTACAATATCCTTGATATGGTCCATAACACCTTCCGTTCCTGGATGTTCAGAAAAGGTCAGCGATATTGTGTGATCTGGCATAATGTCGGCACGCACGGATTTTATGCCTAATTCGAATTTAGTATTGAATTCCTGCTCTGCCAAATCGAAAATCTGGTTCATAAACTGCTGTGTACGAGCACCATTGCTAATAATATCATCAATGGTATAGCCTAATTCTTCAATTTCTTCTTCCGAAATCACGCAGCGAATAATGTTGTTTCCTTCACGGCTAAATTCCATGTTCGCTCCCCCTTTCTTCTAAGATATCTTATATATCGACACTTTACATGTCATCCTTTAATAATTTAATTTTTGCACGAATCCTCTGCAGTGTATTATCAATGGATTTCGGTGTTTTCTTCATATTTTCAGCAATTTGGATATAATTGTTTCCTTCCAAATATAAGTATAACACTTTTCTCTCCATTGGACTCAATTTTTCTTCTAATTTGTCGAAAAATTCTTTTTTTCCTTCCTGCTCAATCAACATCTGCTCCGGACTAATGGTCTGCTCTGTAATCATCTGCTCCAGATTTACACCATCGGTATCCTCCTGATTGGAAAATGAAATATAGGTATTCAATGGAATATGCTTTTTTCGATTTGAAGCCTCCAATGCAGAATACAACTGACGACTGATACAGATTTCAGCAAAAGCAAAGAAACTTACCTCTTTTTCAGGATTGTAATCTCTTACTGCCTTAAACAGCCCTATCATGCCTTCCTGTATCAAATCCTCTGGCTCCCCGCCAATTAAATACATCGCATTGGTCTTCTTACGAACCAATGGCTTATATTTTTCCATAATGTAATCTGTGATTTCGGCGTCTCCCTCACGAAGCTTTTCTATCAATTCTTCATCTGAGAAATTGTTGTAATTCATCTGTTTCCTCACACTTTCATGCGTTTCAGTGTTATTTACTAAGTCTCTGGCGTACGATTTCATATGCCAAAACGCCTGTCGCTACCGACGCGTTCAGGGAATCGATATCCCCTTTCATTGGAATCGTTGCAATCATGTCACAATTCTCTTTTACAAGCTTGCTGACACCATCACCTTCGTTACCAATGACAAGACCGATGGAACCGGTCAGATTCAAATCGTACATTGGTGTTCCATCCATGTCTGCACAGACAAACCACATACCTTTGTCCTTCAAATCCTTGATGGTCTGGGTAATATTAGTTACCTTCGCAACCGGTGTATAATTAATCGCACCTGCTGAGGTTCTGGCAACTGTTGGTGTAAGACCTACCGCACGACGTTTTGGAATAATAATACCATGAGCACCCGCCTGATTTGCAGTACGGATAATCGCACCTAAATTGTGTGGGTCTTCGATTCCATCCAAAATAATGATGAATGGTGCTTCGCCCTTCTTCTCAGCATTTGCCAAAATATCATCTACTTCTGCATAGTCATATGCTGCAGAAATTGCAATTACGCCCTGGTGCTTTCCTGTTTCAGAAATCTGATCCAGGCGTTCCTTGTTTACATAATTGATGATGGTGTCACCTTTTCTAGCTTCTCTGGTGATGGACTTGATTGGTCCATCCTGACAGCCATCTAATACAAATAATTTATCAATGGTTTTCCCTGAACGAAATGCTTCTAATACCGCGTTACGTCCTTCGATTTTGTTTTCTTCGTATCCCATTTTTCCTCCAAATTTGTGCACAAACCACGAATAAACATAATTTGAACACCGTTCGAAAACTATCTCTTTGTTATAATTCACTAATTTTTATATAGATATTCCAGCACGTTCCAAGCCAATCCTTGTAAGCTCCACCACTCGAGGAAATTCATCCTTCAAATACAGATAGCCCATAAGTGCTTCAAAGCCTGTGGCTTTTCTATAATCCGCCATACTGGCATTTTTTGCCATGGTTGGCGATTTGGCATTGCGTCCTCTGCGATACACATCCGCTTCTTCCTCTGTCAAATCATGCTCCAAAGCTTCTATAATTTTCGCCTGTGTCTCCGCCTTTACGATATGGCTGGTCTGATAATGGAGCTGACTGGCTTTGGTATTTCCTTTCCCTACAATAAGGGAACGAATAACCAAATCGAATATACCATCTCCAATATATGCCAAAGCCAATGGTGAGTATGTGCGGATATCTACATTTTCAATACCGAACTGTTCTTTGATATAAGAATCAATCTTCATTTCCATAAACTGTATATCCTCTTCTAAACGAGTTCCCACTTTACGCCTTCTCTTGTGTCCTTGATTGCTACACCTTTTGCAAGAAGTTCGTCACGAATCGCATCTGCAGTCGCGAAATCTTTTGCTTTCTTCGCTGCTGCACGTTCTTCAATCTTTGCAAGTACGAAAGCTTCTAATTCTGCATCTACACCTGCGTTTGCTGGTGTTTCTGAGAGTTTCTTGCCTTCTTCATAAAGATTTAAAGATAATACATAATCAAAATCATTGATTAAGGCTAATTTTGTAGCATCGTTTGTATCTGCTTTTACTACATCATAAAGCACGGTAATCGCCATAGATGTATTTAAGTCGTTGCAAAGTGCGTCTTCAAATTTCGCTCTATACTGAGCAAATACTTCCTGGTCCACTTCTCCTTCATTCTTAAGCTCTGCTACTTTCTTTGCCAGCTTATTATATGCAGCAACCATGTTATCCAATGCTTCATACGAGAATACCAATGGCTTGCGATAATGTGACTGCAAACAGAACATTCTATAAACCAGTGGATTGTATCCTTTACTTTCAATTAAGGAAACTGTGAGGAAATCCCCTTTGGATTTACTCATTTTACCAGACTGGTCATTTAAGTGGTTTACATGGAACCAGTGATTACACCATTTGTGTCCGGTAAAGCTTTCCGACTGTGCGATTTCATTGGTGTGGTGTGGGAAAATATTGTCTACACCACCACAGTGAATATCCATATATTCGCCCAAATGCTTCATACTGATGCAGGAACATTCAATATGCCATCCTGGGTATCCTACGCCCCATGGACTATCCCATTTCAGTGCCTGATCTTCGAATTTGGATTTGGTGAACCAAAGTACGAAGTCATTGCTGTTTTTCTTATTGTCATCCACGTCTACATCTGCACGAACGCCTTCTAAAAGCTGTTCTTTTTCTACAGCCGAAGAAAATACATAGTAATCCTCTAATTTGCTGGTGTCAAAGTATACGTTTCCACCAGCTTCGTATGCATAACCTTTGTCTAATAATACGGAAACCATGTGAATGAATTCTGGAATGCAGTTAGTCGCTGGTTCTACTACGTCTGGACGTTTGATATTTAACTTTTCACAATCGCTAAAGAACGCATCTGTGTAGAACTGCGCAATTTCCATAACGGTCTTGTTTTCACGTTTTGCACCCTTAAGCATCTTATCTTCACCAGTATCTGCATCGCTGGAAAGGTGTCCAACGTCTGTGATATTCATAACACGTTTTACATCATAGCCAACATAGCGCAAAGATTTTTCCAATACGTCTTCCATAATGTAGCTGCGAAGATTTCCGATATGTGCAAAATGATAAACAGTTGGTCCGCAGGTGTACATAGAGATTTTACCCTCTACGTTCGGGATGACTGTATCAATATTTCTCGTTAATGTGTTATAAAACTTAAATTTGTTTTCCATGGGGTTCTCCTTTTTCTATCTCAAAGTTTTTCTATACTAATTCACATTTGCACCAGCAGTCACGGCCAGCAAGGTCTTAAGCTGCTCGATTTCCTGTTCCAAAGAATCTACTCGGTTGCCGAGTTCTGCTTCATTTAATTCTAAGCAGCCGATTTCTTCTTGAATTGGGTCAGGTAAATCATTGTGGTCCAAAAGCTCCTGTGGCATATCGGTCTTTACTCGCTTTACGATACGACCTGGAATACCTACTACGGTACAGTTTGGTGGTACTTCTTCCAATACGACACTACCTGCACCAATTTTACAATTATCGCCGATGGTAAAAGAACCAAGTACCTTTGCCCCCGCACTTACCATAACATTGTTGCCTAGGGTAGGGTGACGTTTCCCTTGTTCCTTACCTGTACCGCCCAGAGTCACACCCTGATACAGTGTACAGTTGTCGCCAATAATCGTTGTTTCTCCTATTATAACACCAGAACCGTGGTCAATAAACAGTCCTTTTCCAATTTGTGCCCCTGGATGAATCTCAATACCAGTCTTACGCACAGCCTTCTGGGATAGCCATCTCGCCCAGAAATAATGACCATTTACATACCATTTATGTGCAGTTCTGTACATCATAACGGCTTTAAAGCTTGGGTATAAAAACACTTCCCAGTTAGAGTGAATTGCAGGGTCTCTTTCGCGTATAATATTAATTTCTTCTTTTACGTTTTGAATAAATCCCATATGCGACCTCCTGGTTCGATTCTTCTCTGCTTATTCGCGGAAAATAAAAAGGATTACTTCCTCTCCTAGAGACGAAGTAATCCGTGGTTCCACTCTAATTTGAAATATATACCTGCGTCGAAAGTTCTAATCTCATATCGTATATATTTCCTCAAAACACGTAACATGTGTCAATCGTACTCAGCTAGGTAAGTTGAAACTCTCGTCACAGACTACTTCACCAAGTCAGCTCCCGGATGCACTTTCGAAATATAAAACCAAAGCGGCTTTCAGCCGGTGACCGCTTCTCTCTTTTGCTTTACGTTACTTTCTACTCTTTCCGTTCAAAGCCTTTTGTAATATATTTTTATAAAACAAAACTTACAATATAGTTTATGCAGAAATTGCAATTTTGTCAAGGAAAAGTACTACTTCATTACTTCTGTAGAACCTTCTATAAAATCTTCTGTAGAAGTTTCTGTATCTAAAACCTCTCCATTTTCTCTGTAGGAATTCAATGTGTCCCAAACACCCTTCATGTCCACTTTTGACCCTACCCAGCCAATCAATGCCATCATAGCAATTACAACAGCAATCGTACAACCGATTTTAACCTTTTTCCAAATAGGGTTTTTCCAATGCAATTCATCCTGGAAGGCCTTCTTTTCTTCCCTGCGGCGTTCATTAATCTCTTTTGCCTGAGCCAGAACTTTTTCCTCTGCTTCAAAACGTTCTTTTACCTCTGGATTACACTCATGGTAAAACTGCTCTGTCTCTGCCTCCAACTCCTCTGGAACCTTCGTCATATATAATGGCATAAGCATATATCCCATAAGCGAGTTGAGAATCGTATATGTACCTAAAAAGATAAGAGGTACCAGTAAAACAAACAATGAATTGCTAAAGTATGGAGAAATCGTATTCGAATAATACAACATCATAAGTTCCATTAGTTTCTCCATATCATTTACAGCAATCAACTCCATTATAAAGCCAGTCAAGTATACCATGATGCCAAAGATAAAGATAACATTACAAGCAAAGGAAGTTGCGGGAATTGGATTAGCTGCTCTAATTTTTGCAATGCGAGCCATTTTATATAATGTTGCGGAATCCTCTGCAATATTTTCTGTCATACTATACTTGCTCTTTGGCTGATAAAGGAACCAAAGTAATGCAAAAACAATTCCACTGGCAATTGCTACAAGAACATAAACTGGCAAAATATAAATCAATGCCTGAACTGCCCAATGCATCTTAGGATGATGTAACACTGGTTCTACTGCATTCCAAACATCTGCAAACACTGGTGCCTTATCCAAATATGCTAAAAACTTATCATCCTTTAATTCATGCAACAGACCAAATGCTATTAATGAATAATACAATAAAAATACAATATTTCCTACGAAACTAACTGCTTTGCGAATGACCTTTCTCTTCGCAATCAAGTCTAATTTATGATTTACAAAATCCCATTTTTCTTTAAAGTTATCATTAGTGATCACAGTTTCCACAACCTCCATTACAGCCAACCTGAATACTCGCTTCATACATGGTAGCAAGAGAACAAATCGCCTGTGCCGCCATACCTTCTTCACGACCGGTAAAACCAAGTCGTTCTTCGGTAGTTGCTTTTACATTAATCTGGTCTCTTTCGATACGAAGCACCTTCGCAATATTTTCTTCCATCTGGTCGATATATGGGCGAAGCTTTGGTTTCTGTGCGATAACCGTCGCATCGATATTTTCGATGACATATCCTTTTTCTTCGATTAAATCACGCACATGAGCCATCAGTTTCATACTGTCTGCACCCTTGTATTCAGGGTCAGTATCTGGGAAATGCTTTCCAATATCACCAAGTGCTGCTGCACCAAGCAATGCATCCATAATCGCATGTACCAATACATCTGCATCCGAATGCCCCAAAAGGCCTAATGTATGTGGTATCTCCACTCCGCCTAAAATCAATTTTCTGTCTTCTACTAATTTGTGAACATCATATCCTAATCCTACGCGCATACTTTGTATTCCTGCCTTTCAAAAATTTAGTTACAAATTATCTTTCCTTAGTATACCAAAAAAGACCCGATAAAACAATCGTCCTATCGGGTCTTACTCTTATAAACTATTTACTTATTATGCTTTTTGTCAATGAAATCGATTAAAACGTTTACAGTCTCTTCAATGCCAAGCACGCTGCTGTTAATAGAAATATCGTAGTTTCTGGAATCGCCCCATTTACCTTCGCAGAAGCTATTGTGATAACGTTTGCGTTCGGTATCTTTCTCATGCATAAGACGTTCTGCCATAACCTCGTTCTTATCATAGAGACGCATGATGCGTTCTTTTTTGGTCTCTTTATCACCTAAAACGAAAATAGAGACTAATGCATCATATTCTTTTAATACCGCCTCGCCACATCTACCAACGATTACAAATGATTCGCCAGCTTTTGCCTTTTGCTGCAAATATTCAAATTGCATCAAAAACATATTTTCCTGTATAGAGCTGCTAAATCCGCGAACCGTTCTCTTAAATAATGGCGTAACGTATTTCTTGTCAATCTCTTTCAGGTCTGTAGCATCTACATTTTTTTGCTCAGCAATTTCTTCCAGGATGTTTTTGTCCAGGAGTGGGATATTGTAGTGTTTCGCCAGCATTTCTGCAATCTCATGTCCACCACTACCAACTTCTCTACCAACAGAAACAATTAACTGTTTTCCCATATAAATGTCCCCCTCTTATAAGTATCTCATATAGATAATTACCATTGAAATCAGGACTACAATCACTGTGGCTGGCACCATCTTCTTGAGATAAGGTCCCCATTTAATAACATAACCTTCTCTCGCCGCTGTCGCAATACCTACTACGTTTGCAGATGCACCGATAGGAGTTGCACTACCACCAATATCTGTTCCCATAGCTAATGTCCATGCTAATACGGATAAATCTACACCATATGCTGCAGATAAAGCCTTGATAATTGGAATCATAGTAGTCGCAAATGGGATGTTATCAACGATAGCACTCGCAATTGCAGATAACCAAAGGATAATCGCAAGCATAACCATGATGTTTCCACCACTTACTTCACCAATAAATCCTGCTACGATTTCCAATACACCAGTCTGCTCCAATCCACCGATTACTACGAAAAGTCCAATGAAAAAGCCGATAGTCTTGTAGTCTACTTTCTTTAATAACATTATAGCATTTTTTCCAGAGAAAGCCAATGTAACAATTGAAACTAAAACACCAATCGTTGAAACTGTAAGTCCAGTCTGTGCATGAGTTACTAATAATACTACTGTTACACCGAAAATGACACTGCTAATTATAAAGCCTTTTTTATCTGTAATCGCAGATTCTGGAGTTGGCAATGTGCTGTAATCCATGTTTTCAGCTTTGCTTACCAGATCTTTTTTGAATACAAGGTAAAAATAAACCAATACAAAAATTAAAGAAACAAGTGCCATTACACCTGTATTTGTTACGAAATCCATAAAAGAATATCCTAATGATGTACCAATAATAATGTTTGGTGGATCACCACACATGGTTGCAGAACCACCTAAGTTCGCGCAGAAAATTTCTGCCAGAATCATTGGTACTGGATTAAATTTCAAAAGTACTGCCAGTTCAATGGTTACTGCCGCCAAGAATAAGATAACTGTAATACTATCGATAAACATAGCTAAAACGAAAGAAAGTACCATAAATGTAAAGAAAATAGGTACAATCTGGTATTTAACCATCTTCGCAATGCGCATACACAACCAACGGAAAAATCCTACGTGTGCCATACCTTCTACCATAACCATCATACCAAAGATGAATACGATAGTTTCCCAGTTGATTCCGGCTGCACTACCATGAGATTCTGCCCCTGCATACCAGAACCCTGGCGAAAAGAAACTACTAATATTGAGTGTTTCCCAGACAGCCTCGAAACTGTGCATACCAACTCCAAAAACAAGAATCATGGTAAGCAAAGCACTGACCAAGGAAACAATGTGTCTTTCAACAATTTCTGTTACGATGAAGACAAACATCGCAATAAAAATAACTACTGCAAAAATTTGTGCTAACATAATTTTCATCCCTTTCAAATGTATATTAATGGTGTCAAATTTTGCAGTTTTACCACAAAATTTCTAGACCAACAGCAAGTATAGACCTCTCATTTTTGAAAGTCAATGCCATGTTTTGTACAAAATAAAACGCACCATAGACTTTTCGCCTATGATGCGTTGTTTTTGGACTTTTCTTAACTATTTCTTTGCCTTTTATGCAAGAGCTGCTGTAATGATAGCCATTGCGTAAACTTCTTCTGCGTTACATCCACGAGATAAGTCGTTGATTGGTGCGTTTAAGCCTAAAAGGATTGGGCCGTAAGCATCGAATCCACCAAGTCTCTGTGCAATCTTGTAACCGATGTTACCAGCGTTGATGTCTGGGAATACAAATGTATTAGCCTGTCCTGCAACTTTGCTGTCTGGACATTTGGTCTTAGCAACTGTTGGAGAAACTGCAGCATCAAACTGTAATTCGCCATCGATAGCAAGTTCTGGATATCTTTCTTTTGCTTTGTTAGCTGCTGAACGAACTTTGTCAACTGCTTCGCCTTTTCCTGAGCCAAGTGTAGAGTAGCTTAAGAATGCAACCTTAGGATCGATACCGAAGATTTCAGCACATTTTGCTGTTTCGCCAGCGATTTCTACTAATTCGTCATCTGTTGGGAATAAGTTGATAGCACAGTCACCCATTGCTAATAATTCATTTCCACCATTGCCATCTGGACGAGCCAGGATGAAGCATGAAGATACGATTGTATTGCCTGGTTTTGTTTTGATAAGCTGTAATGCTGGACGTACGGTATCAGCTGTAGAGTATGTAGCTCCACCAAGTAAGCTTTCTGCTTTGCCCATTTTTACAAGCATTGTTCCGAAGTAGTTAGAAGCTGATAATACTTTACGAGCTTCTTCTGGTGTAACACCTTTTTTCTTACGAAGTTCACAGTACATATCAACCATTTCTTCAAATCCGTCATAGTTTGCTGGATCGATGATTTCTGCGCCTGTTACATCAAAGCCGCCAGCTGCTGCAGCTGCTTCGATTTCTTCTTTGTTTCCTACTAAGATAGGAGTAAGAATGCCTTCTGCAAGCAATTTAGCAGATGCTTCCAAGATACGTGGATCGCTTCCTTCTGGGAAAACGATTTTTCTTGGGTTTTCTTTTAAGATGTTAATCATTTTTGTAAACATAATATACACTTCTCCTTTTTGGTATTTATTTACTAGTTACTTATAATTTTATACCTGTTTGACTAGAAAAACAAGTTGTAATTATGCGAAAACAGTTGCCAAGTGACACAAAATTATCTAAAATGTCTTAGTTGACTTTTATATCATCAAATTCAAAACCAATAAGGAACATTAACATATGAACAAACACTCATGGAAAGGGGCTTCCCTTTTACTCATAGCCGCCTTTATCTGGGGCACCGCCTTTGTGGCACAAAGTGTTGGAAGCAATGATTTAAATGCACTCGCCTTCAACTGTATCCGAAACTTTATCGGAGTCCTAGCACTCATTCCCGTATTATTATGGCAAATATTCACAACGAAAGCAGATGTGAACAGTGTTCAAACTCCAGTTTCTAGTGACAATTCACTACATACGAGATTAAAAAGCATTTTTACCCGCGATTTGTTTCTTGGCGGGCTGATTTGCGGAACCGCTCTCTGCATCGCCTCAAACTTCCAGCAAATGGGCATTGAGCAATCCACGGTAGGGAAATCTGCATTTATCACCGCTCTTTATATCGTACTCGTTCCTATTTCTGGGCTCTTCTTTAAAAAGAAAGTCTCTTTACGCGTATGGTTTTGTGTTATCCTTTCGGTAATCGGTCTCTACCTGCTTTGTCTGAAAGATGAAGCTTTTGTGCTTACTACTGGAGATATTTATCTTCTGCTATGTGCATTTTTCTTTACCATCCAGATTACAGCGGTAGATTACTTTGCCCAAAAGGTCAACTGTGTTGCCCTTAGCATGATGCAGTTTCTCGTAACTGCGATTTTGTCTGGTATTGGAATGTTAGTTACAGAAATCCCTAGCTGGACTCAGATTATGTCCGCAATGATTCCACTGCTTTATGCAGGTGTTATGTCCAGCGGAATTGCCTATACCTTCCAAATTATCGGGCAGAAACACCTCTCTGCCACTGTAGCTACACTCATCATGAGTTTAGAATCTGTCTTTGCAACCTTGGCTGGATGGATCATTTTGAAAGAAATATTGTCTACGAAGGAATTAATCGGTTGTGGACTGGTGTTTACAGCAGTGATTTGGTCCCAATTGCCTAATCCAAAGAAAAAGGGCTGCCGCAATATATAAACTTGTCGGCAGCCCTTTTTACTTTATTCGAAGATTAGATTCATAATCTGTTCCGCACCATCGCCCTTGGTATTATTAATCACATAGTCACAAATCTCACGATTACGTTTTTCTGCATCGATGGAAAGAAGACGAAGTGTCTTTTCTTCTGTGGTATAATCCTCTTCGATAATATCTTTGATTAAGTATTCCTTATCCTTATTGATATATATAATCGCGGTTGGGAAATGACGTTTCATCGCAATCGCTCCACACATATCCAGTGGCATTACCGCGAAATGTCCGCGATCCAAAACAGCCTGAATATCTTCTTTTTTCGTTCCATACTGAATACCTGCATAACGGGTTTTCTCAAAGAAATTCTGCTGAGCAAATTCTTCTTCGGTAAGGTAGTTATGTTTGTTGGATTTCTTGGTACAATACGTCAGAGGACTTTCAAAACGGTCATCCTGGCGAAGTTCCTTGGCAATACGGCTTTTGCCTGAGCCAGAAGGACCTACCAAAGCTAAGACTGAAGGCACCTTGATTTCCTGTGTTTTATGCATTGCTGCATTCATAATCTGCTTTACCATCAGTACAAATTCACTCATATTATTTACGGATAAAAGTCCCGTCATTTTCCAATTCCAAGGCTTACGCATCAATACAGGATAAGTGGCTGGTGACTCCAACACATTGTGAATCGCATCATCCAAAATAATGTCAAACTGAACCAGATTCTTCGCATTTCCCAAAATGATATTTTCCGGTGGCAATTCTGGAAAAGCTTCCAAAATCTGTTTTGCACGAATTCCCATAAACTGTGGATACACTGCTGTGATAAAGTACACATCTGCAATCCCCATCAACTGACGAATGCATTTCTTGGTCTTTTCTGGCACTACCTGTCTATGATACAGTTCCTCGGTCTGGTAAAATTCCTTGATAACACTAGTACGTCCTGTGTTTTCCCAACTGGTAATCTCCTCCAGCTTCAATGGTGGATTAAACTGATATTTTTCATTTGCCATTGCTATGGCCTGACTATTGAATGGGGCTGTTACATCGTCCCAATCCAAACCAATCTTAGGTCTAAGCATAATTTCTTCCTCGTATTTCTAACTTATTCTTTTGCACAAACTGCCTATAAAATCTTCACACCGTTTGCTTTCAACTTAAACTGTGCACCCAGCATATCTGCTGCACTGCGACACATCATCATACGTCCCAGGAAAATCTCAAAGTATTCATACATGGTACAGATACTTTCATCAATCTGCAGGTTGAGAGAAATCGTTTTCTCCTCTACATTTACCTTTAAATTCGAGCCTGTAACGGCGTAATTTACACGGTCATGAATATCAAAAGCCGCTATTTCATCACGCACACGATTGCGACGCACATCGGTTTTGTCGGCAATGATAAGTGCCGCAGAAATGGCATCCATGGCACGTCCTGTGGATTCATCGTGATTGCTAATGGCAGATACAATAGTCACTCGATCTTCTATAGAAAGGTCATAAGCTTTCAAAATATCATTCGCTAACAATCCACCATATTCTGCATGATTTTTGCGGTTTATAGCATTTCCAATATCATGCATAAATCCAGCGATTTTCGCCAATTCCTGTTCATGGGCACTATAGCCAAACTTATCCAAAATCATAGCAGCACGCTCTGCCACAAGAGCTGTATGGGCTTCCGAATGGTCTGTAAAACCTAATACATGCAAATTCGCATTTCCCTTTTGAATAAGAGCCCGCACTTCTTCATTTTTTTTGATATCTTCATATGTCATATTTATTTCCTCTTTTCCCAAAATTCAGGTGCACACTCTCTGGCTCTTGCAATGGATGCATATACCGCTTCTGCAGTCTCTTGTGCCACTTCTGAAATCTCATTCTCTTTCAAAAAATCTGCATCTGCAAGGTTTGTCCCACCATGATGCTTACGATAGGTCAGATTGTTAAGCTCTGTAAACAATGCTATAAGTCTGCGGAAATCATTTTCCTGATCCAGCACACTATGTCCATACAACGCCTGCTCTTTTCCCGCTGTCGCAATAATCTGCATGCATAGGCGTAACTCTCCCGTCACATCGGAAGCTTCCATCATTACATCCGGACGCGCTGTTTTCACCTGCATAAAATACTGCATTGCACCTTCAATATCTTTCTTTTTGAAATACTCTGCCAAGGTCTCTTTTAACTCTCGGGTCTCTGCTTTTTCACCCAGCATACCAACCTTACACTCATAAACCTTTAATCGATTTACTCGCACCCATACGAGCAGCAAAAACTCAGAAATAAATCCCAGTACACGCTTATGATATGCATCCTCGTCTGTGTCCAAATCGATGCGATTGGATACTTCCGCAAAAATAGTAAACAACCACTCACAATACTGGTCAAATAATCCCTTGCTGGTGACAAACATATTTCCAAAGTATGTCTCATTCTCATGTACCAGGGTAATAAACGTATCATAATACTCCGGATACAAATCTCGAATTACCTCTCCCGTGCAATCCAGTGCCTTTATATTATGATTTGCAGAAAAACCATAGTGATACGAATTATTCAGAATCACTCGCTTCGTCGTAATCAAGTCATAGTCTTTCAGCAAATACTCATATTCCTTTTTCGTCAAAACCTTTTCCTGTTCATTAATCAAATACCTGCGATAATGACAGGTTCCAATATAATCTACATCATTACAGTTTTTCCATAACCAGTAATGGCCGGTCAATTCACTGTAATAACAGTTCAAGTGGGAAATATTATCCCCCACATCATCTCCCGGATAACCCAAATCCGCAGCACAGATATGTCCCACATGCAAAGGCTGATACAATGAGTCCTGCGGCACCTCAAACTGCTTATGGGTCATGGCATAAATTTGTAATCTCATATACAATACCCTTTGTTTAAATTCGGGCGGAGAACCTCTCCGCCCGATAAAAGTTTATTTCTTACGCCAAATACGTACTTCATATGGTGATAACTCATGGCAGATACTATTCTTAGAAAGATAAACTGCCTTATATCCTTCTGGAATATATGCCTTCTGCTGTTTCTTTCCTAAGTTGCAGTCTACAATATATGTTGTCCCATTAAGTGTACGGCTATAAACAAATCTGTCTTTTTTGTCATTCAGCACTTCAAAATCACCATATATCAAAGCTTTGTCACTCTTACGAAGTGCAATAAGCTCCTTATAGGTCTTTGTGATTTTTTCATTGATACTCTGACGTAAACCATCACGGAAATCTTCTGGATATTCATTCCATGGAAGTAAGATACGGGTATGCTCTCTCGTACCTGCATTAATCGTCTTAAGGATTTCCTCTTCTGATTTGCCTTTTTCGCGAAGCTCAGCCACAAGACCTTTTGCTTCCACATCCGTAGGTTCATCCGGACTGATAAACTCATAATTTACAAGTCCCATTTCATCTCCCTGGAAAATGAACGGTGTTCCTTTTAATGTCATCTGCATTACCGCAAGGAGTTTTTCAATCGCTTCAGTATATTTAGGGTCCAGACTGATTTTGCTAACCATACGTGGATTGTCGTGATTGTTGTAGAACAAGGACATCCAGCAGTTGTTACCATAGTTGAGCATCCAGTCTGTAATATATTTCTTGTAATAATTCAAATCATATTCATAATCATCCCAGCGTACATGACCTGGTGTTTCCAGATTATCAAAAGAGAATACCATATCCAGCTCTTTACGCTCTTCACCAGTGAGCATCTGTGCCATCTTCATACCAACACCTGGTGTTTCTCCTACGGAAAATGCCCCATGAAGGTCGAATGCTTTGGTACGCACTTCGTGCAAATATTTGTGGAGATTTGGACCATAGTAATAGGTTTCAATACCTGGATATCCCATCAACTCACCGATGGTTTCATCGCCATTTGGAAGTCCTTCTGATTTGGAAATATAGTTGATAACGTCCATTCGGAAGCCATCTACACCTTTTTCCAACCACCAGTTAATCATCTCGATTAAGTTTTCACGAACCTTTGGATTATCCCAGTTCAAATCCATCTGCTTCTTTGAGAACAAATGAAGGGCATGTTTATCGATATTTTCGTAATAATTCCATGCTGGTCCTGAAAAGAAGCTGGTCCAGTTATTTGGATATGCTTTACCACCATTGCCATCGCGGAAGAAATAGTAATCCCCATATTCTCCGTCTGGGTCTTCCAATGCTTTCTGGAACCATTCATGCTCATCGGATGTATGGTTAATTACAAGGTCCATAATAACCTTCATACCCTTTGCATGTGTTTTTTCCAAAAGCTCATCGAAGTCTTCCATCGTGCCAAATTCGGTCATAATCTTGCGATAATCACGAATATCATAGCCATTGTCATCGTTTGGAGAATCATAGATAGGTGACATCCAAATCGCTGTCACACCTAAATCCTCCAAATAATCCAATTTCTCAATAATACCACGAAGGTCACCGATTCCGTCGCCATTGGTATCATAGAAGCTTCTAGGATAAATCTGATAGATTACCGCTTCCTTCCACCATTTCTCTGTCACAGGTTCTTTGCTCACAAATGGTACTTCTGTATCTGAATTTACCAAATTCAGTATAGAATCAAAGAAACCTTCTCCAAATTGCTTGCCGATTACCTTTTCCAAACCTTCGATTTTGATGTTCGAAACGATTGGATTCGTAATGGCTGTAGTAGGAATATTCAGCTGTAAAAGCACCTTTTCCAAGGCATCATGCCCTACTGTTGTGCTGTATAATTCACCAATTTTACTCTGTTTTGTAATCTTGTTTACTGTACTCATTTTTCCCTCCAAAAATGAATGATTATGCCTGTTTTCTAGCCTCTAACTCTTTACAGATACGTTCATATTCTGCTTCATCTAATTTGTACTTCTTCTGGTATAAGAAATTAGAAAGCAGCATCATACCGTATGAAACTACTACCATGAGAATGAGCAATCCCCATGTCTGACCCTGATCCACACCACTGATTACTTTTTCGATATCCGCTAATTTATCTGCTTCTGAAATTGCACCTGCTGCAGCTTTACTCTCTAAATCCGAAATCTGGTTGGTGTAATTCGTCACACCGAAAATCATATAGGTTGCTGTTGTCATCATTACAACAAGTGCTGAACTCATCTTTGTAACAAGTGGACGTACCGATGCAATAATCGCTTCATTACGTTCACCCGTTTTGTATTCATTGTATTCTACTGTATTGATGATAGAAATCATCATAATGAGATAGTAAGAATACAAACCAAAGTTAGAAACCATGTAACCAATTGTAAGTAATACAAATCCGATACCTGGAATAATTCTTGATAAAATCATCAAAACGTAGCCGACAGTAGAAATTACAATCATGATATTCATCAGCGGTTTTCTATTAATTCTTTTTGAAATTGCAGGATAGAAAATCATGAGGAAAGCAGTAGCAGCAACGCCTACCGTAGAGAAAAGGGAATACAATCCACCTTCATATCCATACTGCAAATAAATATATGTAGAACCAATTCCACCTAATATGAAATTGTTACCAATCTGCTGAATCAGGAAGATTACTGCAATCCAACGAAACTGGTCATTATTTTTTACAGCACTAATCATCTTCTTGAAAATACCACCTTCTACCTTTTTAGGCTTTTCCGTTTCTCTGTGTTCTTTTACACCTAAAATAGTGAAAAGGAAGAAAGCTGGCATTACAATACAGATACCTAATGCCACGATTCTATATGCTGTATTTGCATTACCTCCAATCGCTGTTGCACCTGTGGTAAACATAGGAATAACGATAGATGCCAAGGTTCCACCGATACCTGCAAAAAGTGTTGCGCGTGAAGTAAATGCATCTCTGGCACCTGCATCAGAGCTAAGTGCTGGTACAATACCCCAGTAAGAAATATCATGCATCGTGTATGCAATACTATAACAAAAGTAGAATACACCAAATAAAACGACGAATTCCCATCCTTTTAAACTAGTTGCAAATACCATATAAACAACGGCACAAGAAAAAATAGTACCTGCAATCATCCAAGGTTTAAATTTTCCCCATTTTGTATGTGTCATTTCGATAATGTTACCCATAATAGGGTCATTTGCTGCATCAAACACACGTGCAGCTACCATGATCGCAGTAATTGCTGCAAGCTGTGCAGCATCGAGTCCTTTTGTAAAAAGAATATAGGTCAACAGGAAGTTTGTAACCAAACTGTACATCATGTCACGTCCTACGGTTCCCAGTGGGAAAAACCACAGATTTCTTTTCAATGTCTTTTGTTCATCCATTGTAAAAACTCCTTTTCCAATATATTTAAAATCTAAATAAAATTATAACATATTTCCAAAAGAAAAGCGACTCCTTCGAGTCGCTTTCCCAAACAAATTATGTTTTATTTTACATTTTTTCTTCTAGAAACTGTCATACCAGTCATTGCCATAGCAAATCCTACAAGTAATACGAGGAAATATACGCCTGGCATGCTGCTATCTCCAGTATCTGGAGTTACTGGTGGTGTAGGAGTGATATCTTCATTCTCTTCTACATCTGTGTAAATCAATGCATAGGTTGAGAAACGGTCTGTCTTAAATGATAAGGTTCCATCTTCATTTTCCCATACATCCAATACATCTGTCTGACCTTCATGAATACGAACAACACCGAACGTTCTTCCTTCTTTCTTCCATTCTTCTGGAATTTCAAAGGTCAAAGTAATTTCTTCAGAAAGTTTATTTAATGTACCTAATTCCTCTCCAGATTCTTCTGTCTTCAATACTACCTTAATATCTAAGTACTGAGCGATTACAGATAATCCTTCATCTAAAAGTTCTACTGCTGATTCTACTAATTCTTTCGCAGCCTCATCAACCTCTACTTCTTTCAAGTTTTCAATGATGAGTTCTGTAATGATTGCTTCATCATTTTCAATTGCTTCCTGTACTTTTTCTAAGGTTTCTTCGGAAACAACGCCTTCTTCAAGTTCGTCGTTTGCGATCTTATCTGTCAGCTTACCAGCTTCATCTTTCACCTGTTCCTGGATATCTTCCTCTGGAACGTAAACCACATCTTCTTCCTCTGGATCAACCGGTGGGTCTACCGGATCTTCTGGGTCTACCGGTGGAACCTCTGGGTCCTCTGGATCTTCTGGATCTACTGGTGGGTCTACTGGATCCTCTGGTTCCTCTGGATCTTCTGGCTGTAACTGTCCAAGTGTTACATCTGCAAGAGTAGTTTCCTGTTTACCTTCTGCATCTAAGAAGAGCTTACCGCATTCTTCACATACATAGTATTCTTTATTACCAGTTGCTTCTGTAGTAGGTGCTTTTGCATCTACCTTGGTAAGGTCGTGGCCTAATGCATCGATGGTAACATCTGTAAGTGTAGTTTCCTGTGTGCCTTCTGCATCTAAGAAAAGCTTATCACAAGCATCACATACATAATGTGCTTCATTTCCTGTTTCAGTACAGGTTGGAGCGTTTGCTTCTACTTCTGTAAGAACATGTTTTACAGTTACTGTACAGCTTGCTGTTAAACCTTCTTCTGTAGACACTGTAATAACTGCTGTTCCTGCGCCCACTGCTGTCACTTTACCTGTTGCATCTACTGTTGCTACTTTTGCATCACTTGTAGTCCATGATAACTGTGTATCTGCTGGAACTGCTGTTGCTGTAAGTGTTGCAGTTTCTTCTTCCTTCAAGGTAAGTGTTTCTTTGTCTAAGCTTACGGAATCTTTTTCGCCTACTGTTACTTCACATGTAGCACTTACACCATGCAATGTACTTACTGTGATTGTAGCTTCACCTACACCAACAGCTGTTACCTTTCCATCTGCATCTACTGTTGCTACATTTTCATGTGATGAAGTCCAGATCAATGTACTATCTGCTGGATTTACAGTTGCTGTAAGGTTTGCTGTAGCACCTTCTTTAATAGAAAGTGTTTCGTCTACTGTGATGGTTACGTTGTTGTTTAAAGTATATACAGAATTTGTATCTACTGTTTCACCCTTTACGAGTACCAATACAGAGTGAGCTTCTACGGTTGGCCATGAAGCACTTTCGTTTACATTAATTGTTCCAAGCACCTCAGCACCTGCATCTTCTGCATTTACACAAATTTTCCATGTACCTGTAGATGCACCGAGATTTTCTATAATGTTTACGCCTCTCTCTTCATCGGAAGCATTGTAAATAATAACGATTTCATCGGCTACTTCGCCTTCGACTTTTGTACCATCTAACTTATATGCAAGTAAGTAGTTGTCATAAGAATATGTGGTTAATACTTCGCTTACTTGTGCATCTGTTGTCAGACGAAGTGCTTCGTGGTTCTTACGGAACTCGATTAAGCCCTTATAGTACTCTACGGTATCTGCGTACAATGCATAATTTCCTTCTGTTCCATCCAGATTATACCAACGTAATGTGTTTACATAATCAGATGCATTGTAACTATTGTGGATAACTGTTCCATCTGTATCCAATTTCGTTCTTAAGAATTCTTCTCCTGCATGAATGAATGGGATACCCTGTGCAAACATATAGTATGCTGCGGATAAATTGTTCAATTTAACCTGATATTCACCAGGTGCATCATCATAACTATCATATTCTGCATTCGATACTTCATTGATCTTGTCCATCAAAGTATAGTTGTCATGACAAGATGCATAGTTAATGGTCTGTGTTGGTTCTGGACACCATGAAGAATTTCCTGCAAAAGCATATTTCAGAGTGTCAGCATTGCCGGTAATCCAAATGAAGCCCTGTCCATTTGTGTTATTTCCTGCTAAATTATCGCGAAGTGTATCGCTAAAGTATGCAAAACCAGGTGTCAGGTTTGCATTTGCCTGTGTAGCCATGTAGTAACCATCTTTGCTTAATGCTGTGCCTAAAGTCCAGCCTTCGCCGTAGAAAATAATATCTGGGTCAAGTTTATGTACTTCTTCAACAATCTTGTTGATGGTTACAGTATCTAATAAACCTACCAAGTCGAAACGGAAGCCGTCGATATGGTATTCTTCGTGCCAGTAAAGAATAGATTCTACTACATATTTGTGAACCATAGAACGTTCGGTTGCAGTATCATTACCACAGCCTGAACCATTGGAGAAGGTTCCGTCTGCATTGGTTCTAGAGAAGTAGCTTGGTACAATCTGGTTGAAACCAAATGTACCTGCATCGTATACGTGGTTGTAAACTACGTCCATGATAACGTTGATATTGTTGTCATGTAATGCTTTTACCATCTGTTTCATTTCGCTTACTCTGCTTGCACCATCGTATGGGTTAGTAGAGTAAGAACCTTCTGGTACGTTATAGTTTAATGGATCATAACCCCAGTTGAACTGTGGTTCGTCTAATTTGGTTTCATCTACAGATGCATAGTCATATACTGGTAATAAGTGTACATGCGTTACACCCAAATCAATGATGTGGTCCAAACCAGTAGACTGACCGCCTGGTGTAGTTGTGCCAGTTTCAGTAAGTCCAAGGAATTTGCCCTGATACTCTTCTGATACACCAGAACTATCATCGCTTGAAAGGTCTCTTACATGCAATTCATAGATGATTGCATCTGTGTAAGACATTCCATTATTTGGCATCTTATCCTTGTCTTCTTCCCATCCTTCTGGATCGGTGCTGTCTAAGTCAAGAATCATCGCACGGTTACCATTTACACCAGTAGTTCTAGCGTAAGGGTCACATACTTCGTTTGTTTCATTATTTACGGAAACAGAGTAGGTATAGTATTTACCATTCCAGTCTCCTGTTAATTCGTAAGTCCATACACCTTTTTCGCCATAGGTCATTTCATAAGAGCCAATCTTATCGTCTGTTCCCTTGGTACCGCTTGTGTATACATTCAATACTACCTTTTCTGCAGTTGGAGCCCATACTTTAAATGTAGATTTAACATCTGTGTATGTAAGACCTAAATCATCGCCATCATAGGTGTAAGCATCTTCAAACTCTTTGGTAGAATAGATATTTGGCATAACGAGCTTATAGTCGTTACCTTCAAATGTAAGCTGGTAAGACTTCAATACTTCGCTCATAGATGTCAAATCTTTGTTAATTGTTAAAGTATAAGTAGATCCGTTTACAACTACGTTTTCGATTGTAATAGGAGTATTGGTTGTAGTACATTCAATCTCAAACGCTGTCAATGGATTACCTGAAATTGGACGAGAGGTTGTGATTTGGAATGTATTATTAATTCTGTCATAGCTTGTGCTTACAATCTTGTTTCCAATGATTGCATCACTACCAAGTGATCTTGTACCACCCCAAACACCTTGCTCTACATAATAATGCACTGTACCAGAAACGATATCAGAAATATCAATTGCCTGGTCTTTTGCATCATGGTCATTTTCCTTCCAATCGCCTTTACGCATACGGAAGTTAATAGTTGTATTGCTACGTCCATCTACTGTGATAGAAGTAACCATGTCACCATTTGCATCTTCTTCAAAGTCGTATCTTGCACCGCCTGCGGTATCAGCCCATAACCAAGCGTTCCAATCTGTATAGTCGTTATTCGTTCTCTTGTAGTGGATTACTACAGTTACTTCATTGGTATCTTCGATATCCAAAGAAGCACCTTCTGTCTGTACTAATACAACTGTACCACCCGTTCTTGCACCAGGAATACCAACAACGATAGAACCATCGCTACCTACTGTATAAGTATTTCCGCTGTATTCATCTGTGTAAATGCTGCCTACAGCACCATCTACGTAGATTCTTACTGTCTGTGTTTCATCCCATACGTTGGTTCCTACATAAATGGTTTCACCTTCATAGCTTCTTGCGAATACTTCGTATCCACTTTCTTTGAGTGTACCATTTCTATCAGACTGACGTTCTGGAAGGATTACGCTGTAACGTTCACCTTTTGCAAAAACTTCTGAATATTTTGCACGGATGTTGAGCATCTTCTGGTAATGAGCAAGCATTGCATTATCGCCGCTTTCTACTTCACTCCAGTCGAAGTCATAACGATTATCCTGTGCAGGATAGTTGTTTGCACCAGTCTGGCCAATTTCCTCGCCATAATAAATAACTGGCTGGCCTTTGGCTGTAATCTGGTATGTAGCAGCTACCTTCATCAACTCATATGCCCAATCACCTTTTGTCTGCATCATGTCATATAAGAAACCATTTTCATCGTGGCTGCTTAAGAAAGAGCCCATAGTAGCTGTGTTGTTTAACATTAAATTACGATTCTGTAATGCTTCTTCAAGTGCTGCAAAATCCTGTGTTAAAAGGCTTGTTAAAATATCATTAAAGTGGAAGTCCAAAATGGAATCCATCATGCCTGTGCCAAGCTGATCATAATCATTGTAGCAACCAGCATCATAATATTCGCCAATTAACTTAAATCTAGAATTAATTTTTACAATTTCATTCTTGAATTCCATCCATGTAGTATCATCTACATGTTTTACGGTATCTACACGATAGTAGTCGATATCATAATTTGTAATCCATGCTTTCTGCCATGCAATCAAAAGTGCACGTACTTCTGGATCTTCTGTCTCGAAATCTGGTAAACCGGAAAGAGACATCTTTTCATCATCATCTTCTACTGGTTCATCACGGAACATATCTTCATAAATCTTGTTTCCGCCGCCATCTACGAATCCAGTATCCATCTGGAACTCTTCGCTATCCTGAGTTTCATAACCACTGTGGTTAAGAACCACGTCAACCATGATCTTCATGCCTCTTGCATGAGCTTCCTCAATCAAGGTCTCTAATTCTGCTTCTGTACCAAGATGTGGGTTTAATTCAGTGAAGTCTTCTGCCCAATATCCATGGTAAGCATATGAATTGTTGGTTCCATCTACTGCTTCGTCAATATTGTCAACGATAGGTGTAATCCAGATTGTGTTTACGCCTAAGTCTTCCAAGTAATCTAATTTCTGTGTTAAACCAGCAAAGTCACCACCGTGAACGCCAAGTGAGTTGTCCTTGTCGTAAGCTGTAGTAGTTTCTTCATCGTCTGTTACTGTATTGTTTGATTCGTTTCCGTCATAGAAACGGTCTGTTACTGCAAAGTAAATAACTGCTTCATCCCAGTCGAAGTCACCTTCTACTTTCACTCTTTCTGCTACAGTTACAGTCACTTCACCAACATATTCCATATCGCAGTCGTCTACCAAAATAGCCTTAACTACATAATCCCCTGGTTCTACTGTGTCTGCGCATCCGATTGAAATCTGAAGTTTTCTTTCATCTGCTTTTGCATCTAAATACTGTTTGCTTACTTCTACTTTGCTTCCCAATCCAAGTTCGGATAAATCCAAATATACCTGTTCTAACTTGAATCCATCCATGCTATCCATTGCTGTTTTTGGACCATATTCGATCGTAATAAGGTTGTTCATGTCATAGTCCATGGTTTCATACCATGCACCTACATTAACTGCAATGTTGTATACCTTATTTCTATTGTAGCTGTATTCTACGTCTTCTAATGTTGCTTTCTTGGTAGTGTTAAGATCATCTACCTTTGCACCGTTTACTGTATAGTAATAGTAGTAATCGGTATCATCTGTTAAATCTAATTCATAGGTATATGCACTCAATGATGCATTGTATGTCATCGCATAAGTTGCTACTTCAGATGTAGCTTCATCTGTCTTTTCAATTACATTTACTACTACCTGTGCACTTTCGCCCAGATATCCGATACCTTCTGTTGCAAAAACGGTATTGTCTCTGTAGTTGAATGCAATGTAACCATCTTTACGATGAATTTCGCTACTCTTAACAGTAGTCATGTCTTTTACAATGCTTCCACCAGAGAACATAATCTTGCCATATCCTACTTCTGCATCAACTGCACAGAAAAGGTCGCCGCCTTCTTTGGTATTATTTTCCCATCTAGGACAAGAGTTTACCAAGAAGCCAAGTTTTCTATCATTTTCTCCATCAAATTTTACTGGAACCTTTGCAATATAAGTTCCATCTTCGGTTTCTTTGAAAGGTACGAAGAATCCACTTTCACTATATCCGTTTGCCCATGAATATACACATTTGCCCGCAGATGGTGTTCCTGCATATTCCACGAACATATAGCCACCCTCACTCAAATCAGGTACGTCATTCAAATCGGTATATAAAGTACCATTCATGTAGTAAAGAGTCTGGTCTCCGCCAGATGTATTTGTATGTTTAATATCTGCAGTCTGCCAAGCCCAATCTCCCTTACTCTTAATAAGGAATCCGATAGATGACGCAGCTTCCTTCACTTCTGCCTTAAGCCAGTTTTCTCCTTTGAATGTTCCACCGTCCGTCAACGTAACATCTGCACCAGCTCCGCCATCACTCCAAGCATAGATTGCTGATTTATCTACATCCCAATCGTCCTGGATGTAGATGGTGTAATCATAGGTAGCAGTACCAGACGCGCCACCGCCTAATAATTCATCAATCTTATCTGGATTATCAATACTGTTATACAAAACATAATTGTTCATGTCAGCGATAAATTTAATTTCGCTAACGCCAGCTGGAATTGTATAATTAATATCTCCGCCACTATTATTAATACCATCCCAGGTTCCATTACATGTAACTTTATATGAAATCTCAACAGCACTAGCCGTTTCATCAAAAGTCATATGCTTATAGTAAAATCCATTTCCCAAATGTTCCATTCTTGGGGTTCCATTGCTAGTATTTGCCCATTCTTCTGTAATTGAACAATTACCAAGTACACTGGCAAAATTACCAGCCATATTAACATAGATTCCAGCCAATTTATCATCTACTGTCGTATCATCACCGATACTATAGTAAACATAAGACTCATCTGTTAAAACCTTTAACTGCGTTGTACCACTTGGAAGAGTAACTGCAATGTTAGAGGTACCACCATTTGCACCAATACTCCAATCCCAACTTCCATTAAACGCAACTTTGAACTCTATAGCTACATCAGATGGAAGTGCATCAAATGTAATCAACTTATAATGATATTTCATGCCGAGGCTTTCCATCTTGCCCCCAGCATCTCCTGGAGTCCAGCTTGCTGTTACATTACTGTTGTAATTTTGCAAATTTTCAAACGATCCTACGACTGTTGCATAATTTGAACTAGCCGCCTTAAATGTGTCCGCAGGAATATAGATCCCCATCATAGTAAAAAGCATCACTACTACAAGCAGCATACTTGTTACTCTTTTGAGCATCTTCTTTCCAAGTTTCTTGAAACTCGTCCCTTTCATAAAATCCTACCTTCCCGTATCGCTCCTCACGATACATTTTCGCATATTTTCGTAACAATATTGTATCGTAAAAAATACAAAAAATAAATTGGAATAACTTTACGAAACTTTTCGATAGTTTTTGTTCAAAATTCCCTTTTTTAAAATTTAATTACTTTTCTTAAATTTTTTCAAAAAAAGTTGTTGACATTTCCATTCGGACAAGTTATACTAATCAAGTCGCTGGCAAGCAGTGACACCTTGGGATCATAGCTCAGCTGGGAGAGCACCTGCCTTACAAGCAGGGGGTCACAGGTTCGAGCCCTGTTGGTCCCACTTAACTAAATAATATGGCGAGATAGCTCAGTTGGCTAGAGCACACGGTTCATACCCGTGGTGTCGAGGGTTCGAATCCCCCTCTCGCTACTAACCCATCTGAATAGAATCAGGTGGGTTTTCTATTTTCCTATTTATTATTTTTGTAAAACTGTGTATAATATAAATAGAAAACAACGTATTGTTGCCGGGACTGCATATCGGCATAATAAAAAGGTGCAGATTCAAATATTCCTCGCTCCCCAGCATGCGGCTTATAAATGGCTGGGATTCTTATATTCGCCCTACATTAAGTATAGGGCATTCTATTTATTCCGAACACTAAGGAGAACCTATGGTCACTGGAAATTTCTATTATTTAAAGGCTTCATATTATGATAAATTCCCTAACTGTAATTTAATCGGAAATAAAAGCAGCGATACGGAAGGAAAACATGACTGACCTTGTTTCTATTGTTTTGAAAAAGACGGAATATATTGGATGATTCCAATATCATCACAGATAGAAAAATATGAGAAGTTATATAACGACAAAATGCACCGGTATAATGGACATTTTGATGGAATTCGTTTTGGATATGTTAACGGTAAAAAAAGAGCTTTTCTCATTCAAAATATGTGTCCAGTAACTGAAGAGTACATTGATTACGAATATCCTATTGAGAACAATACAAAAGTAGTTAGAATTAATGAATCATTGGCGAAAGAACTACACTCCATTGCCAGAAAAGTACTACGGTTTTACTATGATCGCGGAATAAAAATTATTCTCACTGACTTAGACACTATCCTCAGAGCTCTATGATAACACATCCGCGCGAGCCCAAAAAATATAATCACGATATAATTTTCACAAGAAAGGCAGTTCACTACATGAAAGATATCAAACTCATCGCCCTCGACTTAGACGGCACTCTTTTTAATAAGGATGGCATCATCACACCAATGACAAAAGCAGAACTCAATCGTGCGGCTGCTCAAGGTGTAAAAATTGTTATTTCTACTGGCAGACCTTTTAATGGTCTTCCTTTTGACCAGATTAAGGATACTGCTATTGAATATGCGCTTACCACAAACGGAGCCTCTATTTACCGCATCGACGGAAAGGAATGTCTCCACGAAGATGGCATGGATGCAGAAACCATACAACCAATTTTGGAATGGATATTAGCTAGGGAAATTCATATTGATATTTATACCGATGGGGTTGGATTTACTCCGATTCGATGTAGAGAAAACATCGGACGTCTGGACGTACCAGAGTCTTTAAGAAACTATATGATTGCCACTCGTACTACTGTTGAAGATTTGATGGGCTATGTAAATGACTGTGGCAAAAAGATTCAAAAAATTAATCTGAATTTCTATCCACAGCCAGACGGAACCTTCCTTCACCGCGATGAAACATTACGATTCCTGAAAGCGAACCCTGATATTGAAGTTGTTTGCGGCGGTTTCAACAACTTTGAGATTAGTAAAGCGGGCGTTACCAAAAAAGAAGGTCTGGCATTCCTCGCCTCTTATCTTGGCACCGACCTTGAACACACCATGGCAATGGGCGATTCCGAAAATGATTTTTCTATGATAAACGCCGCTGGCATAGGGGTTGCTATGGGAAATGCTTCCGATGACATCAAATCAATCGCAGATTATATTACCGCCTCAAACAATGAAGACGGTGTCGGAGCAGCCATACGAAACTTCATCCCTACTCTATAATATGCATTTTATTCTTCCTGGCGAAGAATTTTCACAGATTTTTTCAAAACGCTTATGGTTTTATCCAGTTCCTCCCGCGTGTTGTCGCGACCGAGGGTGAAACGGATGGTGCCATAGGCATATTCTTTTGGTACTTCTATCGCTTTTATCACATGAGAAAGACTCGTGGAGCCTGCACTGCAGGCAGAACCTGCGGAAGCAAATATTCCTTCTTCCTCCAGCAAAACCAGCAGTGCCGTTCCCGACACCCCATAAAAAGAAAAATTCGCGTTTCCAGGCAGCCTTTTCTTGCTATGTCCATTCAGACGAACCTCCGGTATTTCCTGCATTACCCTTTTTACGAAATAATTTCGCATACCGGTTATTTCCTTAGACCTTTTTTCCATTTCCTTTGTGGCTATAGACAATGCTTTCGCCATCCCTACAATACCTGCCACATTCTCAGTTCCTGCTCTTTTTCCACTTTCCTGTCCTCCACCATGAATAAAGGATGGTAGCTTCACCCCTTCTCTCACATACAAAAAGCCAACCCCTTTAGGGCCATGAAATTTGTGTGCACTCGAGCTTAGCATATCCACGGGCAGACGCTTCACGGAAAGCGGCACCTGTCCGACTGCCTGCACCGCATCTGTATGAAATGCAATATGATGTTTTCTTGCCAAAGCACCTATCATCTCGACTGGTTGCAGAGTTCCGATTTCATTATTTCCATACATAATCGAAATCAAGGATATTTTATCCTGCACCCTGCTACTTCTTTCTCCTTCCTGTATCAGTCGCTCCAAATCCTCCACTTTTACGATGCCATCTCTATTTACATCCAGATACGATACACGGTATCCCAATTTTTCCAGATGTTCACAGGAATGTAATATCGCATGATGCTCTATTTGGGATGTAACCACATGTTTTCCTAGCATTTTTTGCTCGCCCGCCATGCCTTTTACCGCCCAATTATCCGCTTCGCTGCCTCCCGATGTAAAGAAAATTTCATTCGGTTTTGCATGAATGCTTGCAGAAATAACCTCTCTTGCAAGTTCAATTGCACGTTTCGCCTCTGCCCCTAACTCATATGTGGCGGATGCATTTCCATATTTCTTGACATAATATGGCTCCATGGCATAGGCGACCTCTGGTAACATATCGGTTGTTGCTGCATGATCCAGATAAATTCGATTGTTCATACAATTCACCTCTCCACATATACTAATACAAAAGCCCCTTTTCGGAGGTATTCGTTATTCTTTCTCAAATTAAAAAACACCCCTTAATCCTTGGCACCGCATTGCTCACCGGTGCAGGTATCATAAGCAGAATACTGGGCTTCTTTTATAGAATATTCTTATCACAAACCATTGGTGCCAGCGGACTAGGCTTATATCAACTGATTTTTCCTGTTTTCACCCTTTGTTTAGCAATATCTGCAAGCGGTATCCAAACCGCCATCTCGCGTTATGTTGCATCGGAAAAAGCCTCTCGCAGATATTTGTTCAGCGGTATGATTTTATCCGTGACTCTAGCTGGGCTTTTGGCTATTTTCGTACACACTTTGGCCCCTTGGATTGCTTCTGATATTTTAAAGGAAGCTCGTACCACAGAATTACTCCAGCTCATGAGCTATTCTCTGATTCCCGCTGCCATCCACGCCTGTTTCAACGGTTATTACTATGGCAAAAAGAATTCTATCCCACCTGCCCTCTGCCAAATCATCGAGCAGCTGGCAAGGGTTTTCGGCACTTTATTGATTTATCAGGTCTTACTGGAAGAAGGACGTCCTTTGGAGCCGATTCATGCGGTTTGGGGCTTAGTCATCAGTGAACTGGCAGGCCTTTTGGTAAATATCACAGCATATCTTATTACAGATACTATCTCGATTGCCCGTACAGCAGCTGGCACAACCATAAAAACAGCTTTATGGAACAAGTTCTCGCAACCATTAAAAAACTTGAGTATTATGGCCATTCCTCTGACCTTAAACCACATTTTGATGACCTTAAGTCACAGTTTGGAAAATCTATTACTTCCACAACAATTGATGGCATTTGGCTACAGTTCGGACGAAGCACTTGCACACTTTGGAATTTTGACCGGCATGGCGCTTTCGGTTATATTTTTTCCTTCTGCCATCACCAACTCACTTTCCGTCCTCCTGCTACCACGCATTTCTGAGACCAAATCCAGAGGCGATATGTGTGCTGTTTTAGACACAATAAAAGGAGCCATGTGCTGTGGTGTAGCATTAGGCTCCTTATGTACCTTCCTTTTCTTATTGTCTGCGGATTGGTTCGGTATCTACATATTTGATAACACTCTGGCAGGATTCTATATCCGCACACTAAGTATACTCTGTCCGTTTATGTATACCTCTAGTCTGCTCAGTAGCATTGTAAATGGATTGGGTTATGCTTCGCTGACACTGGCCTGCAATCTATCTGGATGTTTCGTACGTATCCTTGCCATCTGGTTTCTGGTACCAGTATACGGGATGTATGCGTATATTATTTCGATGATTGTCGCGGCTGTTGTAGTGACTGGAGAACTGATGATCGTGGTGAAGAGGAAGTGTGGGTAGTCAAGCAAGCTCGACCCACGTCACACCGTGACTTTCCGTCGCTTTACAAGCGACTCGGCTCTCGCTTTTTGGCTGGCGCCAAACTACAGATAAAAAATAGAGCGATATTGCAAGTAAACTTACATATCGCTCATTTTTTATCTTTGCTTGACTATACGCGGCTGAGATATTCTCCAGTACGTGTATCAATTTTAATTACGTTTCCAATTTCAACGAATAATGGAACCATAACTTTTGCACCAGTTTCAACGATAGCTGGCTTTGTAGCACCTGTTGCTGTATCGCCTTTGAAGCCTGGTTCTGTATCTGTAATTTCTAATTCTACGAACAATGGTGGTTCTACTGCGAAAACGTTACCATTGTGTGAACAGATTTTGCACATTTCGTTTTCTTTTACGAATTTAAGAGCATCACCAACAGATTCCTTTGTTAAGCTAATCTGGTCATATGTTTCTACGTCCATGAAGTTGTAGAAATCATCATCACCATATAAGTACTGCATATCTTTTCTATCGATACGAGCCTGTGGGAATTTTTCTGTAGGACGGAAACTTGTTTCTACGATACCGCCACTGATGATATTACGTAATTTTGTTCTAACGAATGCTGCACCTTTACCAGGTTTTACATGCTGGAATTCAATAACCTGACAGATATTTCCATCATATTCGATGGTCATACCATTTCTAAAATCGCCTGCTGTTACCATTTACGATCTTCCTCCTTAAATTTTGTGTTTGCACAATTCTTTGACTATTCTACTATAAAACAGCCTATATTTCAACTTGTTTTTCCTTGAAAAGCACGGAAAATACAAGTTTTTTCCTTATTTTTCTAAGTCAGATATCATATCTACACGCATCTGGTGTCTTCCACCCATGAATTCTGCTTCTAAATATGCTTTTACGATATCTTTTGCAAGTTCACTGCCTACAATACGTGCACCAAACGCAATGATATTTGCGTTATTGTGTTCTTTGATTAAATGTGCTGTTGCAACATCGGAACAAACTCCTGCACGCACACCTTTTACTTTGTTTGCTGCGATAGAGATACCTACACCAGTACCACAAATAAGGATACCACAGTCAAAACCTTCTTCTACAACTGCATGTCCCACACGTGCACCGATTTCTGGATAGTTGCAGCTGTCATTTGTATCTGTACCAAAGTTTACTACTTCATGTCCTAATTCTTTTACATACTCCATAATTTCAAATTTAAGAGCTGTAGCTGCGTGATCATTACCAATTGCGATTCTCATAATCTATTCTCCTTTTATTTATCGAAAGACTTTGCAGAACTTTCATATTTCTCACCAAATACTTTACGTGCAATCTTGTAGAAAAACAAGATTAATTTCTCAGGTATTCGTTTTAATACAATCTGAATTTCTTCCTTTGGATGAATTGGTTTTACTAAAATGGTACGAATTCCTGCCAAATTAGCTCCCATAACATCTGTAAAAATCTGATCCCCTACGAACAAAGTGTTGTCTGTTGTAGTTCCCATGATTTCCATTGCCTTCTTATAATTGCCCGGCATCGGTTTGTTTGCTTTGAAAATGTAGTTTACCTGCACCACATCGTTAAACATCTTCACACGAGGCTCTTTATTATTGGAAAGGAGCATGCAGGAATATCCCAATTCCTTCAAATGTGCAAACAATTCCTTCGCTCTTTCATCCGCAGGAGCTCCATGTGGCACCAAGGTATTATCTACATCAAAGATAACTGCACGATAGCCGTCCTTATACAATTTATCAAAATCAATCACATAGGTGGAGTCTAAATACTCTCCTGGGAAAAATATAGCCATCTTCCAATTCTCCTTAAAAAAGGAAAGAATCTCGACGGGAGATTCTTTCCCCAATGAATGCTAACCTAACATTTTCTTCAATTCGTTCATAAATGTATTTACATCTTTAAATTCACGATATACAGATGCAAAACGAACATATGCAACAGAATCCAAGTCTTTTAATTTATCCATAAGGATTTCACCGATTACTGTACTTGGAATTTCTTTTTCTTCTCTGTTGAAGATTTCTACTTCTACTTCATCTACCAATTTAGTAATCTGATCTGCAGAAATAGGACGTTTATGACATGCACGAAGTACGCCAGCTTCAATCTTAGAACGATCATACTGTTCACGAATATTGTCTTTTTTAATGACAATGAGTGGAATAGTTTCCACTTTTTCATAAGTGGTAAAACGTTTGCCACAATCATCACAAAGACGACGACGTCTGATAGAATTGTTGTCATCTGCTGGACGTGAGTCAATTACTCTAGTGTTTTCACTGCTACAAAAAGGACATTTCATAATGCCACCTCCGATTCTGCCAATTTACGCATAATAATATACTGTAAGTATACCCTTATCTTGCGGTTTTTGTCAATAAATTCCACCAAATTCCACTAAATATTCAGTTTATAAAGTTGGCTCTCCCTAAATTCCGAGTTGGCGACCCCTTATGTTTATTTTGAAATAAAATATGTCGCTGTGTCTTCTAGGGAATTTCGAACCTTTAAGGGAAACGCGTTTATTTTCTTGAAACACTCTGCTGGCTTAAATTTTGTGTCTGGCATAGCTTTTACTATCTGCACCGCTTTGTCCGTGTGCAACAGACACCGTACTCCTATTTCTGTTTCTCTAATGTGGGCAGTCTTATAAAGTTGATATTACATGAGCCATGCAAAAACTCGGT
>JAFUPI010000062.1 GCA_017481285.1 Agathobacter sp.
ATACCAGCTTCTTCAAATTTCTTCGCGTATTCTGCATCAAAGATTTCCTGGAAAATATCTTTGAATGTATGGTCATATTTCTTAGAAATCGTATCTTTTGTAGCAAACCATAAATCCTGTTTTGTATCTAATGCATAGTTAAAGCATGCTCTTGCAAAACTGGAAATGGATTTTTCCGTGTTATGCATACCCTGAATAATACCGGCACCTGTAAAGTTGTGAATTAACTCTCTTGTTTCTGTTCCATCTTCTGCTGTATATACAAGTTCCACTTTACCCGCTGCAGGAATCTTCATTTCAGAAGCTTTATAAACATCACCATATGCATGACGTGCAATGGTAATTGGTTTCTTCCATGATTTAACATTTGGTTCAATTCCTTTTACCAAAATAGGCGCACGGAAAACAGTACCATCTAAAATGGCACGAATGGTTCCATTTGGACTCTTCCACATTTCTTTTAAATTATATTCTGTCATACGAGCTGCATTTGGTGTAATCGTTGCACATTTTACAGCTACACCATATTTCTTAGTTGCATATGCAGAATCAAAGGTAACCTGGTCATTGGTACGATTTCTTTCTTCCAATCCTAAGTCATAATATTCTGATTTTAAATCAATAAAAGGATATATCAGTTCATCCTTAATCATCTTCCAAAGAATTCTTGTCATTTCATCCCCATCCATTTCAACCAATGGGGTAATCATTTTAATTTTTTCCATATCTAGTACCTCAAAACATAAAATATTACAGTTAAAAGTTTAACGATTTCGTGTAATAAAGTCAATATTTTTGTAACCATTATTTGTCTTTTACATACCATATACTGTAAACATAAATTTTAGGAGGTCACTTATGAGTGATTTAACTGCAACAAACCGTGGATGTAATGATGGATGTGGATGTGGAAATAATTCTATTATTTGGATTATTATCCTATTAAGCTGCTGCTGTGGTAATGGCAATTCTGGCCTATTTAACAACAACGGCTGTGGCAATGACAATAGCTGTCTATGGATCATCCTTCTCCTTCTCTTCTGTGGTGGTGGATGTGGCAACAATAACGGCTGCTTTTAATTAATAACAGCATCCAAGGAGGCGACGAATTACCCGTCGCCTCTTTTTTTCTTATTCTCCTGCGGTTGTTTTATAGACTTATCCTTCAAATACTTATCCAATCCACATTTCTTCGAGATTCTTTTCTTTTTGATACATTCCTCATCTATTTCAAAAAAGCTATTTCCATCAATAACCAATTTTCCCATGTTATACTTCCTAAATTCTTCTTTCTATATAATATGCTTTTCTTGACATAATTGTGGCTCGTCACTCATAAACTGAAAACAAAAAGAGTTTTTATGGATCAAGAACAATATGTAACCGAATACGACGGACTTGTGCAGACAAGAGAATTACAAATGTTAAAATCCTTACTTCCTTTTGCAAATGTAAGAAGCCAGATGCCACTTGCTATTTTAATACAATCCATGGAGTTTCGAAATACGGTAAGAATGTTTCAAAATAACGCAAATGTCCTTTCTGCATGCTCCGTACATAATGAACCGGACAAACGAAATGCCATGCTGCAGACTCTACGAAAATTCTGCACCCCAAAAGAAAAAGAAACAATTGATACACTGATGAATATTATGTGTGTGATGGAAAACTATGATACATTTTCATCCTAAAGGAGGACGAAACATTGGATAATATTTTAAAAGACAATCCACTTCTAAACGGAATGGACCCTGAAAAATTACAATTCATCATGAATTTTGCTCAAAAAGATAAACCAACCAATATGAAAGATGCCATGCCTTTTCTTTTGGCAAATATGAATATTGCAAAAAAACAAAATATCAATTTTACACATCCAGAAATTCAATTAATTGCAGAGATTTTATCCAAAGATTTATCACCATCCGAAAAAGCTAAAGTAAACAAAATTATGTCTATGATGTTGAAATAAAGAAAAAGGCTATCGCAAGAACTTTTCTAAGTTCTGCGGCAGCCTTCTTTAATTCCTAATTACTAATATTTTATCTAATGGAGAAAGACTATTTCCTTTCGCATCAGTTCCTTCTAAATACTTTCTCCCTGCAGATTCAAATAAAATATAAATTTGCTTATCACGATAAACAATACCTTCCGAACATGGTGGCAGCTCTATCTGTTCTACATAATCATCCACATCATTTGTCATAGTATAAATCGATTCATATCTTTTCACATAAGAGGATTTTTTTCGCCCATAAGAAGTACTTAAATACACTTCACCATCTTCCGAAAAAGCAACACCCTGCACCTTCGGCGGAATCCAAAAAGAAACCAGGGAATTTAAACTGTTATTTTCTTCGTTATAGCTGTAACCAACCATCATAGCATTCGTCCAAATCGAATGAGTTGCAACCCAAAGCAAGCCATCATAAAATGTAACACTGGAAGGAATATTTTTCACCCGATAAACATCTACCAGATTTCTTGCATCAATCATGCTGCCTTTGTGTTCTTTCACCATTTGACATATAAACGCATAGGGAATTCTTTCGATGGACATTTGGGAAGAATTGCACACCCAAATATACGTTCCATCATACGTCAAACCACCTAAGTGACTATTCTCATCCATGCCAAGCGATATCAAATATTCCCCGCTTTCTTTATCATACACCTTGATTTTTCCCAAATTCCCTCTTATACCAGAATAGGAACTGATAAAAACAAACTCATTGGTTATACAAAGCCCCTGTGGGTACTCTTCCTCTTCGTGAAAAACAGGAATATTCTCTAAAAAAACATATTCCTTTTCCGGTAAAATATATTCTTTTTTCTTCTTTTCTTTCTTTTGCAAATGATATCCATAATTCTTTACATTTGCATAGTTGTCAATTTTAACCATATTCCCCCGAATAACAGAATTGCCTGAGGACAATTTCTTATCCTCAGGCATATCATTATCTTGTTTTGATACTGTTGCCAGTCCTAATATCAGGACCAGGCTGAAAATACATAAATTTTTATTCTTCGATATCCACAAGTTCACTAGCTCTTTCTTCAATCTGCTTCTTAGCAACTTCTTCTGGAGCCTGTTCATATCTTGCAAATTCGTAAGAGAATGTACCACTACCACTTGTCATAGAACGAAGCTGAGTGTTGTATCCGTATAATTCAAGGTTTGGAATATCAGCAACAATTTCTGTGTTACCATTTCCAACTGGATTCATACCCATTACACGACCACGTCTCTTATTCAAATCACCCATTACATCACCAGTATATTCATCTGGGATAATAACCTTAAGAGTAGAAATAGGCTCTAATAATACAGGTGAAGCTTCCATGAAGCCTTTCTTGAATGCCTGAGCAGCTGCAACCTTGAATGCCATTTCTGAAGAGTCTACTGGATGGTAAGAACCATCGTATAATACAGCCTTAACACCGATAACTGGATAAGCTGCTACTGGACCACTCTTAACAGATTCTGCAATACCTTTTTCTACTGCTGGGAAGTAGTTCTTTGGAACTGCTCCACCAACTACGCACTGATCAAATACATATGGTTCTTCTTCGCCAGATGGTTCAAATGTCATCTTAACGTGTCCATACTGACCATGTCCACCAGATTGTTTTTTGTATTTATATTCAACATCTGATTTTTTACGTAATGTTTCGCGGAATGCAACCTTTGGTTTTGAAAGTTCGATTTCAACTTTATATTTTTCAGCTAATGTGTTTACAACAACTTCAAGATGCTGGTCACCCATACCATATAATAAAGTCTGTCCATTTTCAGCGTCATTTACATTCATAAGTGTCAAATCTTCCATTAACACTTTCTGTAAAGCCTGGGAAATCTTGTCTTCATCACCTTTATTCTTAGCTTTGTATCTCATAGATACATATGGCTTAGGCATCTGTGTACGGATGTAAGCGATTGGATTGTTCTTAGCAGATAAAGTATCTGTTGTAAGTGTTTTCTGTAATTTTGCTAAAGCACCGATATCACCAGCATGTAATTCTGTTACTTCTTCTGTTTTATTTCCACGAAGAACATATAAGTGACCTGTCTTTTCTTCGCATTCTCTATGATAGTTGTATAAAACATCGTCTGCTTTTAATACACCAGAATTTACTTTGATTAAAGAGTATTTGCCAATATATGGGTCAACGATTGTCCTGAATACATAAGCTGATTTTGCTTTTGCAAAGTCATAGTCTGCATTGAATACTTCGTTATTTACAGTATTGATACCAGCAACTTTTCTCTTATCTGGGCTTGGTAAGTATTTTACGATGTCAGCCATCAGTGTGTACATACCACGAGCCAATGTATTAGAACCCATAAGCACTGGAACGATAGAACCATCACCTACGTTTACACGAAGTGCCTGACGAATTTCATCTTCTGAGAATTCATCACCTTCAAAGTAACGTTCCATAAATTCTTCGCTTGTTTCAGCAACTGATTCTAATAATGCTTCTCTACAAAGCTCAAGATTTTCTTTTGAATAATCTGGAACTTCAAATTTATCTACTGTTCCCTTATCATTCCAACGTTTTGCTGTCTGCTGAACTACGTTTACATAGCCTACAAACTGTTCATTTTCACGAATTGGTAAATGGAATGGAGCAATTTTCTTGCCATATAATTCCTGTAAATCAGCTACTACCTGTCTGTAGCTTGCATTGTCGATATCCATTTCTGTTACGAAAAAGATTCTTGGAAGTTTGTATTTTTCACAAATTTCCCAAGCACGTTTTGTACCAGTCTGAACACCAGCTTTACCAGATACTACGATAATTGCTGCGTCAGCAACAGATGCAGCTTCTTCTACTTCTCCGACAAAATCAAAGGAACCTGGTGTATCAAGGATATTGACTTTAACGTCACCCCAAGGAATTGGAATCAGTGAAGTATGGATAGAAATGTTACGTTTGATCTCCTCTTTATCATAATCGCTGATAGTATTTCCGTCCGCAACAGTTCCCATTCTGTTGGTCATACCAGCAAGATAAGCCATAGCTTCTACTAATGAAGTTTTACCACTTCCCGCGTGTCCTAAAAGAACCACGTTTCTAATTTTGTCTGTTGTGTAAACATTCATTTTAAAAAACCTCCCAAAAATAAGTATGGATTTATTGTACTATTTTTTTATTAATTCCACAACTGTTTTATATAATTTTTACAGAAAATTTTTAAGTTTTCTGACTTTTTTATATAATTCAAACAATTTTCAAACGTGTATTTAAGTTTTTATATTTAAAAAACGAGAAAACTCTTTCGAGAATTCTATAAATGAGGTACAATACACAGTATATTATGTTACTAAAACAATTTCGCGGAGGATTTCGATATGAATTTAAATAAAATTGGCTTTATTGGTCTCGGCCTTATTGGAGGCTCCATTGCCAAGAAAATAAAATTAAATCATCCTGATTGCAATATTATTGCAACTGCACGTCGTCTGGAAACGATTACCGAAGCATATGATATGGGATTAATCTCTAACAAGGAGTTACTCTCACTTGATGCCTTTGCAGACTGCGACTTAATCTTCCTTTGTGCGCCAGTGGAAAAAAATCTGGATTATCTTCGCGAATTAAAGAACGTGGTATCTGCTCATACCATCATTACTGATGTTGGAAGCACCAAAACACAGATACATAAAGAAGTTCTCGAACTTGGCCTGGAAAAACAATTCATCGGCGGCCATCCTATGACCGGCTCTGAAAAAACAGGTATTTCCAACGCAAATGAGTATCTTTTGGAAAATGCATACTATATCATCACCCCTACTTCTAAGAATACACAAGAGCAAATTGATGCATTTTATAATTTGGTAAAAGAACTTGGCTCTATCCCACTGATTCTAGATTACGAAGCACATGACTACGCAACTGCGTCTATCAGTCACCTGCCACATATGATTGCATATACTTTGGTAAATCTGGTAAAAGACATCGATGATGAAAACGAAACCATGAAGACCATTGCAGCAGGTGGTTTCAAGGATATCACCCGTATCGCATCATCATCTCCTGTTATGTGGGAAAGCATTTGTATGACCAATCAGGAACAATTAATTAAGCTTATGGATAAATACATTGCTTCTCTTAGCGAGCTTCGCAATGATATCCAAGGTGCTGCTTCACAGACTTTATTAGACAAGTTCCAGAGTGCAAAGGATTACCGTGACTCCATCACCGTACGCAATGTGAAATCCTACAATCAGGTACACGAGCTGTTCCTTGACCTTGCGGACGAAGCTGGTGGAATCGCTATTATTGCTAGTATTTTGGCATTTAAAGGAATTTCGATTAAGAACATCGGCATCGTACACAACCGTGAATTTGAAGAAGGTGTATTGCATATCGAATTTTATGATGAAGAATCGGTAGATTTAGCAGCGGAATTGCTGGTTGAAAAAAATTATATTGTACATCGAAGATAAAAAAGCTCTCCTGAATCACTTCAGGAGAGTTTCATTTTTAATATATCACTTTTTCTAACACTTCAAAATAATTTTCAAAGGTCTTTCTTGTACAACCTGGATTCTCAATCACAATTCCATCCACCATTGTGCCTACTAAAGAGAATGCCATCGCTACGCGATGATCCTCGAAGGTTTCTACCTCACAGGCCGTTGGTGTGCCTGGCAGGATAAATACATTGTCCTTTTGTTCAATCGCTGCAATGCCCATCTTGGCTAAATTCTTTACAATGGCATCAATACGGTTACATTCCTGATAACGAATATGACCGATATTCATCATACATACCTTTGAATTCGCAAATGGTGCAATAGCTGCAAGTGTAAGTGCCTGATCCGAAAAACTAGATAAATCAAAGGAACCTCCCAAAAACTTATCCTTTGGCGGAACCATAAGCACTCCATCCTCTTCCTCTTCTATCTTGCAACCCATGCGAACCAATACTTTCAGGAATTTGATATCTCCCTGTAAGCAATCCATATGTACATTCTTCACCTTTACTTTTACACGAAGCAAAGGACTAAGTGCATAGAAATAACAAGCTGCAGATACATCTGGCTCAATGACATATTCACGTGCCTCGTATCCATTTTCATTTCTTCTACGATATGCACCAGTTAGCGTACGCTCTACGCCAACACCAAATTGCTGCATCATACGCATCGTCATGCTGACATAAGCCATACCATGATTTCCAACCATTTTAATCATGAAATTCTGTGGCAAAAGTACAGAACTAATCAATAAGGCACTCAAAAACTGGCTACTCTTATCTACATCAATTGTAACCTTGCTCTTTTTACATTCAAAATTACCAATGGTAAATGGAAAGCAATACTCTTCTTCCTCATACTCAATCTGAGACCCAATTTCCTCCAAAGCAACTAACAGCTCTTTCATCGGACGTTTTTTCATCTGCTCAGAACAAGTCATACGATATCTGCCCTTTGACAATCCTAAAAGAGCAGTCAGAAAACGGGCAGCTGTTCCAGCACTTCCCACATAAACTTCGGCTTCTTCATTTGGAATTTCGCCACCAAAACCTTCGATAGTAACAGTTTCTTCCTCTTCATCTATATGAATTGGGAATCCCAAATCATATAAAGCCTGCATAAAGTGACGAGAATCATCACTATAAAGAACCCCATGAAGCACACTTGTTCCTTCTGCTAAAGCCGCAATTAATAAAGCCCGGTTCGTTATACTTTTAGATCCCGGAACACATGTCTCAATATCATGAGGCTGTTCAACTTTTTTTACTTCATATATGTCGCTATTACTCATTTCCACCCATACTCACTACGCATTATTCATATTTTCATTGTATTCGTAAAAAATCTGATAAATATCTATCTTGAGTGCATCAGATTCAATCATTCCAATAAACTTTGCTCCATAATGATAGCCATCTTCTGTTTCTTCACGACGAACAATTTCAATTACAGCTTCAATTGTTTCTTTTGTCCAAATCTGAAGCTTTGTGTTGTAATAGCTTCCTAATTCTAACTGTGCTTTTGAAACGAAACCAATGCCACTTTTGGATAAGTCCGTAATATCTACATGAACCAATTTTAAGGTAGTTACCCCCTGATGATCATCAATACGTTCCAATTCTACAGTTACGTCCAAATCCAGACGTCTACTATTTCTTTTTTCATCCATAGCTCATTCTCCCTATTGCAAAAACAATAATCCCTTACAATCACTATATTTATATCATAGTATGTTTTGTCTATTTTTACAAGTTTTAGTTCTTGGAAACATCTGCTATAAACATTGCATCACCAAAACTAAAGAAACGATATCTTTCCTCTACAGCCTTGGCATAAGCAGCTAAAACATGCTCACGTCCTGCCAACGCAGAAACCAACATAACAAGTGTAGATTCTGGCAAATGGAAGTTAGTAATCAAGGCATCAATCACCTTGAACTGATAACCTGGATAAATAAATATCTCTGTCCATCCACTGCAAGCCTTTAACATTCCATTCTCATCAGCAGCCGATTCTAAGGTTCTTGTACTTGTTGTACCAACAGAAATCACACGTTTTCCTTCTGCTTTTGCTTTATTAATCTTATCTGCTTCGGACTGTTCAATATTATAAAATTCCGAATGCATATGATGATTTAACAGATTATCTTCTTTTACCGGACGGAAGGTTCCAAGTCCGACATGAAGGGTAACTTCTGCTATCTCTACGCCTTTTGCCTTTACTGCTTCTAAAAGCTCTGGAGTAAAATGAAGTCCTGCCGTAGGTGCAGCCGCAGAGCCATCATGTTTTGCATATACCGTCTGATAACGGTTCTTATCCTGTAACTGATGTGTAATATATGGTGGCAAAGGCATCTGTCCCAACTGATCCAAAATTTCTTCAAAAATTCCATCATAATGGAACTGAATCAAACGATTGCCTTCCTCAACAACATCAACTACCTCACCTACTAACAAACCATTACCAAATAAAATCTTAGTACCCGGTTTTGCTTTTTTACCTGGTTTTACTAATGTTTCCCATACATCGTTTTCCTGACGTTTTAAAAGGAGTACTTCAATAGAGGCACCTGTTCCTTCACGTTCTCCCATCAGACGGGCAGGAATTACCTTGGTATTATTAACAACAAGGCAATCCCCCTCCTGAAGATAATCTAAAATATCACGAAATGTATGGTGTTCCACGTCGCCTGTGTTTTTATCCAACACAAGCAAACGCGAACTAGAACGATCCTCTAACGGATCCTGTGCAATTAATTCTTCTGGTAAATCAAAATAAAAATCAGATTTTAATAATTGTTCCATAATTAACTTCTTAATTCTGCTCCTAAATTCTTACCAAGCTGTTTCAAAATCTTCTTAACAAATCCATCTACTGATTCTGGGCCAAAGGCTTCGTCCTTTGGAGTGAACAATACGGTAAATGCCATACTCTTCTTATCTTCTCCAATCTGAGCACCTTCATAAATATCAAATAATTTGATGCTTGTAATGTATTTGCAAGCTTCCTTCATGGTCTTTTCAATTTCACCACAAGTTACATTCTTGTCTACTACGATAGCTAAGTCACGCTGTTCTTCTGGGAATTTTGGCAATGGCTTAAACATTGCTTTCTTTCCATAGTACTGTGAAAGGACTTCTAAGTCGATTTCCATTAAGTACATTGGCACACGCATATCACATTCATCCATGATTTCATAGCTGAGTGTTCCAAGATAACCAACCTCTTCGCCATTACAGCTGATACTTGCAGTCTGGAATGGATGTAAGAAGGTCTTCGTCGCTGGTGTATATTCAAATTCTACATGTAAAGTCTTTGCAACTGTTTCTGCAATTCCTTTTAATGTGAAAAAGCTTTCATTTTCACCAAATACAGATACACAAAGTGTCTGGCGTTCTTCTGGATATTCCACAAGTGGAAGTTCTTTTGCAATGAACTTCTTAGCCACTTCGTAAAGTCTGCCACTTAAGTTTGCTTTCTTCTGATTACGTTCTACTGCATGAATCATAGATGCTGCAAGTGTAGTTCTCATGATAGAGATTTCTTCACTGAGTGGATTCATAATACGGATTGCATGACGTTCAGGAGCATCTTCAGGCAAACGTAATAAATCAAGGTCAGATGGTGAGAAGAATGAGTAGTGAATACATTCATGAGCACCTGTGCCACAAAGAGCTTTTTTCAGTCTCATTTCGGTCTTCTGTTCTACAGTTTCTCCACCAGATGTAACAGTTGCAGTTGCAAGGAATGTAGGTGTGATATGTTCGTATCCATACATACGGATTACTTCTTCTGCTACATCCTGATAGCCTTCCATATCTTCACGATATGCTGGAACCTGGATTGTAAGTGTATCGCCATCCACCTTTGGTTCGAAGCAAAGGTTTGTCATGATGCGGATGATATCTTCTGTTGGAACTGTAATACCAAGTACTGCATTTACTTTTGCAATACTTACAGACATTTCACGTGGTTCTACGCTGTTTCCTGTATTTACATCTACATGTAATGCACCTACTTTACCGCAGTTTAATTCTTCAATTAAGTGGCAAGCACGTTTTAAAGCCATAACAGTTGAGTATTCGTCAACACCTTTTGCATAGCGAGCACTTGAATCAGAAGATTTACCAACCGCTCTTGAAGTACGACGGATATTGTCGCGGGCAAATTTCGCAGATTCAAATAATACAGTTGTTGTAGTATCTTTGATTTCTGAATTTAATCCACCCATTACACCTGCTAATGCGACTGGTTTCACTCCGTCACAAATGAGCATATTTTCTGTAGTAAGTGTTAATTCGTCTTCATCTAATGTAATGATTTTCTCGCCTTCAGCAGCACGACGAACGTTAATTGCATCACCTTCTAAGGTTGTGTAATCAAATGCATGCATTGGCTGTCCGAGTTCTTTTAAGATATAGTTTGTAATATCTACTACGTTAGAAATTGCACCAATACCTACAAGATTTAATCTACGTTTCATCCAAAGTGGAGATTCTTCGATTTTTACATCATGAATATAGTGTGCACTATATCTGTGGCAGAGATCTGGACAATCTACTGTTACTTTGAAGTTTTCGATTGTAACATCATCTGCTGTATAATCCAAAGCTGGTGCTTTGAAAGGTTTTTCGAGTACAGCTGCGATTTCTCTAGCAATACCTACGATACTCTGGCAGTCTGGACGGTTTGCGGTAATACCAATGTCAAAAATCCAATCATCTAAACCAAGGATAGGTTTTACATCTGCACCAACAGGAGCATCTTCTGGTAATACCAAAAGTCCATTGTATTCTGCACCTGGGTACATATTTTCATTTACACCAAGTTCTACACCAGAACAAAGCATACCGTGAGATTCTACGCCACGTAATTTGCCTTTTCCGATAGTCATAACTCCTTCAACTGTCTTGTGGTCTTTTGCTGTTGCATATACAGTTGCACCAACCAATGCAGCTGGGAATTTTCCACCAGCATGAACGTTGTCTGCACCACAGCAAATCTGGAATGTACCATGTTCGCCACAGTCTACCTGACATACATGAAGGTGTGTATCTGGAATAGGTTCACATTCTAATACATGACCTACTACTACTTTACTAATATCTTTTCCTACTTCATATAATTCTTCTACTTCAAAACCACAAGAAAATAATTTTTCTTCTAATTCCTGTGGAGTGATATCGATATCTACATAATCTTTTAACCAACTTAATGGTGCTATCATATCTATTTACCAAACCTTTCTGTCTTATTTGTCGTTAAGCTGACCTAATACTTTTACATCAGATTCAAATAACATCTTGATGTTGTTGATACCGTATTTGAGCATTGCAGTACGTTCGATACCGATACCAAAAGCAAGTCCGCTGTATTCGTTAGGGTCAACACCACAGTTTTCTAATACGTGGTTGTTTACGATACCTGCACCAAGGATTTCTATCCAGCCTGTACCTTTACAAAGCTTACAGCCTTTTCCACCACATTCGAAACAGCTACAGTCTACTTCTACCGATGGTTCTGTGAATGGGAAATAAGAAGGACGAAGACGTGTCTTAGTTCCTTCCCCATAAATCTTTTCTACGAACTTATCTAACATACCCTGCAAATCGCAAAGTGTAATGCCTTTGTCTACTACAAGTCCTTCCATCTGTGAGAACATTGGTGAATGTGTTGCGTCATCATCGGAACGGAACACCTTACCTGGTGATAAAATCTTGATAGGTGGCTGTTTCTTTTCCATTACATGAATCTGTCCAGCAGAAGTCTGTGTTCTAAGTAAGAACTCTGGAGATAAATAGAAGGTATCCTGCATATCTCTTGCTGGGTGATCCTGTGGAGTATTTAAAGCTGTAAAGTTATAGTAATCAGTTTCAATTTCTGGACCTTCGAAAATTTCAAAGCCCATACCTGCGAAAATATCAATAATTTCATTACGAACCAATGTAATTGGATGTAAGTTACCTTCTGCTACTGTTTCTGCTGGTAATGTAATATCGATTTTTTCTGCTTCATAACGAGCCTGTAATTCTTTCGCTTTCATCTTTTCATCATGACCGCCTAAGAATTCCAATGCCCAAGCTTTCAGCTCGTTTACACCTTTACCATAAGCTGCTTTTTCTTCGTTAGGGATGTTTTTCATCTCTTTCATCAAAAGACCGATTTTACCAGTCTTTCCATCCAAGAATAATTTCTTGAATTCATACACTTCTTTGGAAGAACTAAGTCCTTCTGCTCCTGCAATAATTTCCTGCTTAATTGCTTCTAAATTTGCGTTCATTGCATGTGCTCCTTTTCTATAAATATTTTGGTTTAGTTTCTGTTACGCATTAGACTTTTTTACAAAAAAAGTCCCTATATGCGCCAACATATAGGGACGAATAAAATCCGCGATACCACCCTGATTCCTGTTTTTTGCCAGTTCGAAAAACATACAAAATTCAGACTCTCATTGACTGCGTAACGTGCAGTGACTCGTCTTGGACTATTTTTGTTAGAGTAGCAATGCCACACCTATCATAATTTCATCCAAGCAGCTCCTGTGGGAAATTCAGCAAATAATCAGTGCTTAAAAGAACTTACAGCCGATGATTCTTTCTCTCTGGAAGAATAATTACCGCTTACTGAACACATTCATAGCCTTTTTCTTTTCAAAATCTTTGAATATTTTAACATAAGCACCATCAAACTGCAAGTAAATTTTACTCTTCTGTCCTATTTCCTCTAAATTTTCTTAATCACCACATTCTCAAAATAATAATCAATAATTTCCTTATAATTATAGCCTTTTTCAGCCATACCTCTGGCACCGTACTGGCTCATACCAATACCATGGCCGTTGCCACCTCCACGAAGTACAATTTGTCCATCTGTATTCACCAAGACTTCAAAACAGGCACTCGGAATCATAGAAAGATCAGTTCTCACCTGTTCATTTTGCAAAATCACCTCCTGCAAATAGGCACCCAAAACCTTTCGAATCTTATTCTCATGCATTAACACTTCTGTTGTATTTTCATAGGCTAGTTCTAATTCTGTTACATAGCCAGCTTCATTTCTCTTTTTTACAGTAATATCTTTTAAGGCCCCTTTTTCCGAATCATGAATCGTTGAAATATCTAATACTGCTTTCCACCGATAATAATTCGACACCGCATCATAGGAAACCTCCTGCTGAGTCATAAATCTGGAAAAATCTGAATCTTTTGTCAAATCCAATCCTTCTGAAAATTCCAAGCCTGCACATGCAATATATTCTCGGTTTTCTCCACCCCATGAACTGGTATTATTCGTCACTCCTGGGCTTGTGGAAAAATAATAACAGGATATTAATTCTCCATTACAGGTTGCCACCTCTCCTATTGTACCATCAACCGCCGCATCCGTTTCTGCTGTACGATGTGTATTATGATATGCTTGGAAACTAGTCGTATTATCTACATTTGCACCATATTTTGCATAAGACTGATTATTCATATGTGTATATGCATAGGTTCTTGCACAAACCGCCTGCGCCTTTAATGCTTCTTCACCAAAACTTTTCGGCATTTCGGATGGAAGTACATATTTTAAATAAAGCTCCATCGGCAGCTCGTTCACAAGAACAATTCCCTGTGGTTCCAAATAGAAATGTAACTTTCCTTCAAATAATGCTCCCGTTTCATTCCCTTGTGCATCACATAGCATCATGCCATTTGCATCCTCTAATGTATATGTCGTAAGCCCGGCATCGCTCATATATTGGTTTATATGAATAATGGAATCATCTGATTTCTTTTTTACATAGACCTGTGAACGAAAAATATCACTACCATTTTTCATTAACACACGTATATCACTTGGAACAATGTCTTCCTGCAAAATGATTCCACAAACAACACCTTTTTCCATTACACATTGTATGTTTGAAACCCCAATAATCATCTGAGTCCATTCTCTTTGCTTTACCTGTCCATCCACCAGCTGATAAATTGGTAAAGAAGTATTTTTTCGTTCTATTCCATGTTCCTTTAAAACCAATTCTCCTTCTGTATAGGACTGTAAAACACCTTTTATACTATCTGGTTTAATAGATATTTTGGATACTTTTTCTCCATCTATATGTATATCTCCAATCCCTGTATATTCCTGACTCATATTTCCATCTACTTCGTAGTTTTTGTAATCATACAAAAAAGTCAGTTTATTCCCATCATTTGATATTATGTACGCATTTTCCAATACAACAGGTTGTCCCGTTTGAATGGACTCCTCAAAAAACCATGCTCTCTGCTCTTCTCCACTTGTATCTTTTACCATTTTCGCTAGAATTACCCCTGTAAAAATAAGGCTTATCACTGTTAACAACAGGATAACCAACGTAATTTTCTTTTTAAAAATCCCTTTCATGCTATAATCTTATTCCTTTACTTGAAATCACAAAAGGAGTTGCTAAATAAGCAACTCCTTCTCTTAAGTAAATATGTAGTTTATCTTTTGTATATAATAATTACCCGAAATGCCGGTTCCTACAATTTAGACGCCTAGCAAATGCTAGGTGGGTAACCGCAGTCTGCTTTCTGCCTTCCACTGAATCGAGGTGGCCTGACATCTGGCAGCTCATATAGGAATCCCGTTCAAAGTGATGTAGGTTCTAAATATATAGGATTGTCGCACATCCCAGGCAATTATCTTTTGTACTTATCTTTTGTATATTGTAAAAACCCATTTCTCTTTTGTTAATTTGATTATACTTGATTCTACACAAGAATTCAATTGGTAATATTTTATAAAAAGAGTTCGCGAGCTACACATTAAAAAAACACCAGACACTTTTGTTAAAGCATCTGGTGTAAAAATCAATTTAATTTTTGATTAGAGCTGTGGACCTGCAGCAACAAGTGCTTTACCAGCTTCATTTCCTTCGTATTTAGCGAAGTTCTTAACGAAACGTCCAGCAAGGTCTTTTGCTTTTTCTTCCCATTCAGAAGCGTTTGCATATGTATCACGAGGATCAAGGATACCTGTGTCTACACCTGTAAGTTCTGTTGGAACTTCAAAGTTGAAGTATGGGATAGTCTTTGTATTAGCTTTTTCGATATCTCCGTTAAGGATAGCATCGATGATACCACGAGTATCTTTGATAGAGATACGTTTTCCTGTACCATTCCATCCTGTGTTTACTAAGTATGCTTTAGAACCGTTTTCTTCCATTTTCTTAACGAGTTCTTCTGCATATTTTGTTGGATGTAATTCTAAGAATGCCTGACCGAAGCATGCTGAGAATGTAGGTGTTGGTTCTGTAATACCACGTTCTGTACCAGCAAGTTTTGCTGTAAAGCCTGATAAGAAGTAGTATTTTGTCTGTTCTGGTGTAAGAACAGATACTGGAGGAAGTACGCCGAAAGCATCTGCTGATAAGAAGATAACGTTCTTAGCTGCTGGAGCTGCAGAAACTGGACGTACGATATTTTCGATGTGGTCGATTGGGTAAGATACACGTGTATTTTCTGTTACACTGCCATCTTTGAAATCGATTTTGCCTTCAGCATCTACTGTAACGTTTTCAAGAAGAGCGTTTCTCTTGATTGCGTTGTAGATGTCTGGTTCAGATTCTTTATCAAGGTTGATAACTTTAGCATAGCATCCACCTTCGAAGTTGAATACGCCATTGTCATCCCAACCATGTTCGTCATCACCGATAAGAAGTCTCTTTGGATCTGTAGATAATGTTGTTTTACCTGTTCCTGAAAGACCGAAGAAAATAGCTGTATTTTCGCCGTTCATATCTGTGTTTGCTGAACAGTGCATTGAAGCAATGCCTTTCAGTGGAAGGAAGTAGTTCATCATAGAGAACATACCTTTCTTCATTTCTCCACCGTACCATGTGTTTAAGATAACCTGTTCTTTGCTTGTAATGTTGAATGCTACTGCTGTTTCAGAGTTAAGTCCTAATTCTGCATAGTTTTCAACTTTAGCTTTAGAAGCGTTGTAAACGATGAAATCTGGTTCAAAGTTTTCAAGTTCAGCTTCTGATGGCTGGATAAACATATTCTTAACGAAATGTGCCTGCCAAGCTACTTCCATAATGAAACGTACAGCCATTCTTGTATCAACGTTTGCACCACAGAATGCATCAACAACATATAATTTCTTGTTAGAAAGTTCTGCTACAGCGAGATCTTTTAAAGTAGCCCATACTTCTTCTGACATTGGGTGGTTGTCGTTTTTGTATTCGTCAGTTGTCCACCATACAGTGTCTTTAGAGTTTTCATCCATAACGATGTATTTATCTTTAGGAGAACGTCCTGTATAAATACCTGTCATAACGTTAACTGCACCAAGTTCTGTTTCCTGACCAACTTCATAGCCTTCTAATCCAGCTACTGTTTCTTCTTCGAAAAGAACTTCGTAAGATGGGTTGTACACGATTTCAGACACACCTGAAATGCCATACTGTGATAAATCGATTTTTGCCATAATCTTTTACCTCTTTCTTTATGTATTAATTTTAACATTGCTAACGATTAGAAAAACCCTTTCAAAAAGCAATCGAAAGTCATCCATGTTAATATATTCCATATTATATCTATTGATATCTTTTTCGTCAATACCTCTCTTCCATTTTTCACCATAAAAACTTGCGTTTCTATTTTTAAAGGTGTAATATAAACATATATTTATTTTTAGGGAAAAGGGGTTTTAAAAAATGAGTATTGATGAAGGAAAAGTTTTAATTTGTGATGATTCTATTTTAGCACGCAAACAAATTAAAGATATCATTTCTATCGTAGGCAATCCTACTATCTTAGAAGCATCCGATGGTGAAGGTGCAATTGAAATGTATAAAGCGCATAAACCTGATTTGGTATTCCTTGATATTGTTATGCCAAAGAAAGACGGAAATATCGCTATTGAAGAAATCATGGCTTATGATAAAGATGCAGTAATTATTATCGTATCCTCTGTTGGTACACATTCTCAATTAAAATGCGCATTGGAAGCTGGAGCTACTGATTTCATTCAGAAGCCAATCAATAAAATTCAGATTATTGATGCACTTAATAAATATCTCGGAAGGTAAAAACTATGTTTAATCAGTTTTTTGGAAATTACTTATTTTCTAATGGGCATATAACCAAGGAACAACTCTTACCTGCACTCGCTCGCCAATCAAAGGCAATGATGCATGTAAGTACATTAGCGTTATATTCCGGATATATGTCTGCGCAGGAAATTCAGCATGTCATTGAATTACAGGAAGAAGAAGGCAAAAAATTTAGCGAGCTTGCTATAAAATACGGCTATTTGACTCAGCATCAGGTAATGGAGCTTTTGAATACGAAAGCACCTGATTTCCTGATTCTCGGACAAATTCTCATCAATGATGGCGTATTTACATATGCAGAATTAGAAAATATTTTAACTGACTATCGTTCACAAGCAGAATTTTTAGATTTTGAACTTAATGATGAAAACAGAAATGACTTCCATCGTTTGGTTGAAGACTTTTCTATTATTTCGGAAGCAGCAATTCCTGAATTTGGCAAATCTTATCTGGAATTATTATTTAATAATTTCGTACGATATATTGGTGACGATTTTTCAACACTTCCGCCAAGTCTTTGCACGGAATTTGCGACAGAATGTTGCGTTTCACAAACAATTGAAGGACATTATGTAGTAAATACATATTTTAATATGGACGAAGCCACCGCTCTTGCTTTTGCAGAACGCTATTCTGGAGAACCTTACCATGAAGTAGACGAATATGTTATGGCTTCAATTGAAGATTTACTCAATCTTCATAATGGTTTGTTTATTGTCAACGCTTCTAATGATAGTTTAAATGAACTTAGCATTGGAGTGATTGGACATCATCCAAATACAATTATTAATTTTGAAAATGTAACTTATCTCTTCCCAATCTGCTATCCATTTGGAATCATTTATTTCATAATGGAAATTATCAGTCTATAATAACATCTAAATAAACCAAAGAAACCGCCGTTCTATCTTTCTCATAATAGAATGGCGGTTTCTATTTTTAGGCAAACATCTGAAGCAATGCAGCCTTTAAATTTTCTAATTTCATTTCACTATCTTCTAAACTGTTTCCTTTTACCCCAAAATAGAATTTAATCTTTGGTTCTGTACCCGAAGGACGAATACAACACCAGCTATTATCTTCTAATTCATAATACAATACATTAGAAGAAGGCAATCCTGTAGAAGAAACATCCCCTGTAGTCATATCTTTTCTGGTATCTGCCTTATAATCTCTCACTGCCAGTACTTTGTAATCTCCCAACTGAGCAGGTGGATTATTTCTCGCATTTTCCATCATCTGTTTGATTTGAGCAGCTCCATCCATGCCTTTTAGCGTAATCGTCTCCAAACCTTCTTTGAAATATCCATATTCCTCATACATCGCAATCATAGCATCCCAAAGCGTCATATTCATACTCTTATACCAGGATGCAACTTCGCATAACATCATAACTGCAACACAGGCATCTTTGTCTCTCGCATAAGTACCGGCAAGGCAGCCATAACTTTCTTCCAAACCAAAAACATAGCTATAGGTATTCTGTTCTTCGAAAAGACGAATCTGTTCTCCAATATATTTAAATCCTGTAAGGACTTCAATTAACTTCACATCATATGCCTTCGCAATCACCTTTGCCATATCAGTAGTAACAATGGTTTCTACCAAAGCTGGATTTGCTGGCATTGTTCCAGTTGCTTTTCGTTCTTTTAAAATGTATTCTGCAATCAGCATTCCTGACATATTACCTGTAAAGGAAACATATTCACCAGACTTCGTATCTTTACAGTATACGCCCAAACGGTCAGCATCCGGATCCGTTGCAAGTACAATATCTGCCTCCACTTCTTTTGCAAGGGCAAATGCCATCTCAAATGTCTTTGGCGACTCTGGGTTTGGATATGCAACCGTAGGGAAATTTCCATCTGGAAGCTCTTGTTCTTTCACCACATATACTTTTTCAAATCCCAGCTCTTTTAACACGCGGCGCACTGGAAGGTTTCCTGTACCATGCAAAGGTGTATAGACAATCGTGAAGTCCTTTGCCATTTTCTGGATGATTTCTGGATGAATGGACTGTTTCTTCAGTTCTTCCATATATTTATCATCAATTTCTTCTCCAATTTCATGAAAAAGATTTGCTTCTTTTGCATCATCTAAAGACATAGTCTTTACCTGGTCAAATGAAGTAACCTTTGCTACCTCAGCCAAAATATTTTTATCGTGAGGTGGAGTAATCTGTCCACCATCTTCCCAATAAACCTTATAGCCATTGTATTCTCTTGGATTATGGCTGGCTGTCAAAACAATACCTGCTGTACATCCTAATTCTCGCACTGCAAAAGATAATTCTGGTGTAGGTCTAAGACTGGTAAAACGATAGGTCTTGATTCCATTTGCATTAAGACAAAGTGCTGCTTCCATCGCAAACTCTGGAGACATAATTCTAGAATCATATGCAATAGCTACTCCTTTCTCCTGTCCATTCTGTGAAAGGATATAATTCGCAAGCCCTTGGGTAGCCTGACGTACCGTATAAATATTCATGCGGTTTGTACCTGCACCAATCACACCTCGAAGACCACCTGTTCCAAATTCAAGCTGACGATAAAAACGGTCTTCAATTTCTTTTTCATCGCCTTCTAATGCTTTCAGTTCAGTCTGTGTCTTTTCATCAAAATACGAATCGGTACACCACTGGTTATATACATCTCTATAACTCATCTTATTTCTCCTGATTATAAGTATTCATTCTTTCCGTCTGCTTTTAGCTGATCTACAATAAGTTTCACATCCTGTGCTCTTGATTTGTCACAAACCATAATTGCATCTTCTGTTTCTACAATAATTAAGTTTTCCACACCTACTGTAGTAATCAAGCGTTTCTTAGAATAAGAAATCGTATTCTTGGTATCAATATTTATCTGATTTCCAACTAAGATATTTCCGTTTTCATCTTCGTCATAAATAACATCCATATTTTCCCAGCTTCCCACGTCATTCCAGCCGAAATCCCCGGAAATAACCAGCACATCACTGCTCTTTTCCATAATACCATAGTCAACAGAAATGCTAGGAATGTTTGGATAAATACGATTGATTACCTCTGCTTCCTTTGCAGTTCCCATAGCTTCACCGATTTTCTCAATGCAGGTATATACATCAGGAAGCAATTCCTCAAACTTCTTCAAAATGGTAGATGCTTTCCAGATAAACATACCGCTGTTCCATGCATAAGCACCACTGGCAAGATATTCTTTTGCCGTTTCCAAATTTGGTTTTTCCTTAAATTCCATTACTGTTTTTGCAACAGAATCCTCTGATTTATCAAATTTAATATAGCCATATCCAGTCGCTGGATAAGTTGGCTGAATACCAACTGTAATAAGCTTGTCCTCTTTCTCTGCTACTTCTACAGCCTCTTTCAACACACGTGTAAACTCTGCCTGATCCTTAATAAAATGATCAGCAGGCGAAATACACATAATTCCGTCACCATATTTTTTTATAATCTCCATAGCAGCATAACCAATACAAGCCGAAGTATTGCGTGCAGAGGGCTCCGCTAAAATGTGATTTTCCTGTAATCTTCCCACTGTTGCAGTCTTCATTTTGGGAACCTGTGTTACATTAGTAACCACAAAGATATCCTTCATGTCCGCTACAGTAGCAATTCTATCGATGGTTTCATTAATCATCAAATCCTTGCCACTTAGATTTAAAAGCTGTTTTGGTTCTTCCTGACGAGACAAAGGCCAAAATCTGGTTCCTCCACCGCCAGCCATAATTACACCATAAATATTCATTACGATTCTCCTCTATTAAATATTAGTTACGATAAATTCACATTCCCCTTCAACGATGAGCACCTTACGTCCAGCTGACACAAAGAAACTATCGCCTGCTTTTGCACATACCGTTTCTTCCTGACAGGTGATTTTTGCTTCTCCAGACAAAAAGACAATGGAAGCAAAAGAAGCATCATCCACATAAAGCATTGTTTCTTCTTTGACATCATACTTGGTACATTCAAAATACTTACATAAACAAAGCTTTTGTATTGTGTTACCGCCTTCTTTCACAGGTGTCTCAAAACCATAAGCATCCGCCTGATATTTCTTAACCGAAAGCACATCCAAAGCTTTATCAATATGCAAAGGACGATATTTTCCATCCTTATCCTGTCTTTCATAATCATATACTCGGTAAGTACTATTGGAATTCTGCTGGATTTCACAGATAAGCAAACCTTCTCCAATAGCATGAATCGTACCCGCTGGAATAAAAACTACATCTCCCGTATGTACTTCTACTCGGTTTAGAACCTCTGTAATAGTCTGATTTGCGATATGCGTCTTTATTTCCTCTTTGGAAACATCTCTGGAAAATCCACAGTACAAATATGCACCTGGTTCTGCATCCATGATATACCACATTTCATTTTTACCAAATTCATTTTCATTTACAAAGGCATAGTCATCAAATGGGTGTACCTGTACGGAAAGCGGATTCGTCGCATCAATAAATTTGATTAAAATCGGGAACCGATCTTCCGACTGATTCTTCCATCCGCAAACCTTTCTTCCATATTCTTTTAGAAAATCCCCAAAGAATACGCGGTCAAATTCTCCACCTACAATTCTACTCTGTCCGTCCTTATGTGCAGATAACTTCCATGATTCTGCCGTGATGTCATAAGGACTATCTTCATGAAACAAATTCACCAGACGATTGCCACCCCAAAGGTAATCTTTAAAAGCAGGTTCTAAACGATAGATATTTGGAAGTACTACTTTCTCCATATCCTCTTCTAAATGAATCATATCCTGTTCATTTATCTCTGCACCAGTGTCTACTTCAATGGCAACTACATCTTCCGAAGTATCATTAAAAATACGATGCAAAGTCTTTGGCAATATGTTGATACTTTCTCCAGCATGAATTTCATGCACACCATCTGCAAGTTCCACAGAAAGTACCCCTTTTACTACAGAATAGTTCTCATTTCGTTTACTATGACTATGCTTAGATAAAGATTTTCCCGCATATACATAAAGCTTACGTACACGATACCCATGCTCCTGAGAAATCACTTCTCTCGTGCCCCAAGGACGATATACCATAGGGGACATATCAAAGAAATCATTGTATTTATCCGTAGACTCTAATGCCATAATCCCCTTGATATCCTGTTCACAAGACTTGTCTGTAATATAAATTGCATCATTTGTATTTATGACATATACATTCTTTAAATGGTTTGTAACCACCAACTGATGTGAAGTTGTATTAATCACCGATGTATTTTCACAGGCAGCAGAAATCACATTTCGATCCTGTTTTTCCTGTGCCAGACTTTCATAGGTATCAAAATTACTAATATCGCACCATTTGCACCGAAGTGGTACGACCGCTAATTCCTTGGATTGTTCCAAAATTGCTTTTTCAATATGAATGCGATCTACCGCTTTACGTAGATGAGGTGTATGTTCTTTAAACTCTTTACGCAAAAATGTATTATGACATAAAAGCATACCACAGTTCCAATAGATATCATCATCCGAAAAGATGCGATTGGCTAATGTTTGAGATGGTTTCTCAATAAAACGAACCACTTCATTTCCCTTATAGCGAATATATCCGTATATCGTTCTTGGCTCTTCTGCTCTCGTTCCAAACAAAACACCTTTGCCTTGTGCACTCAGTTCCTTTGCTTTATAAATAGCATACATGTATCCTTCGCCATGTATAAATAAGTCGGCAGGTGTAATTAACATTTCCTCTTCTTTCGGAAGCATACGGGAAACTGCATAAAGTGCAGGGGCTGTTCCCATAGCCTCTTGTTCCAATAAAATCTCATACGTGATTCCTTGGAACTGCTTCATCTGTCCTTCAACGATTTCCTGATATGCAGTATTCGTTACAATATAAAATCCGTCACAGTAAGGAATATTTCTCGTAATGGTATCCTGAAACATCGAATTTCCACCATCTAATGTCAAAAACTGTTTTGGAAAATTTTTTCTTGATAAAGGCCATAAACGGTCTCCAAAACCGCCTGCCAAAACAACACATTTCATAACGTAATTCTAACCTTCTTCTTTCGAAATCACATAATAATCGTCATACATAGTTATTTTAGCACAGTTTACTTTTTCTGGCTATTGCTTTATAATGATACGTGATTTCTAACGAAAGGATTTTATACATATGAGTAAAAAATCAACGAATTTTGAATTACTTCGAATTCTCTTAACTTTGTTTATTCCAATCTATCATTGGCTTTTATATAATGGCATTTTTTATGCTGTGGATGCACCAAACAACATCGTTTCCTTGGCACTTTTCAGCGGTATTCCATTTTCCTGCATGTACGCCTTTATCGTAATGAGCAGTTATTTCTTAATCAAAAAAAAATACAACTGGAATGCTAAAAAGCTCTTTGACTTTCTAGCACTTATCGTAACCCTGCTTATTTTCAAAAACATTTTAATCCACAGTCTCTTCTGGGGCTGGAAAATGAATTATTATGTAGAAACCTTCTTCTTAGAAGGTGCCTGGTGGTATGTATATCCATATCTTTTGGTTATGCTTTTCTATCCTTTCCTGAATTACTTTATTTATCATGTAAGCATAAAAAACCTGTATGGCTGTACTGCCCTTTTAGGAATTCTTTTTATAATAAATATTGTCACTAACAATACTGTTTTCATCAATGACTGTATTATGTTTTTACTAATATATTTGATTATGGGAATCATGGAACGACAGAAAAAAGAATGCCATAAACCTGGTATTCTAATCACGGTTTATGTTATAGGCGTATCCTTACCAGCTATTTTATCCGTATATTTAAAATTACCTTCTACCAACATTGCTCTCGAAACGGCAAATAATATTTTACAAAAGGTTCATGGCAGATATACTTTAGCTGGTTTAGTTGCTGGAATTGTGCTCTTTTTATTTTTTAAGAATCTGCAAATTCCTTACACACCAATTCTCCACAAGATTTCGAAGATTACGCTTTTTGTATTCTTATTACATGAGTCTGTTATGAGTGTATTCTGGAACTTTGAAATTAAATCTTGTGAGTATTTGGCCTATTTGCCAGCAGCGCAATTTTGGGGATTGCTTATCATTTACATTATATTCTGTGTCCTTTTTGCTGCCTTAGCATACAAGGTTTATTACTCTCTTATCGCACCACTATGGAACAAGGGAATTTCGTATATGTGCGAAAACAAATTTGTAAAAAAATTAGATAATACCTATAAGAAACTTCAGGAGAAATAAGATATGTACAATCCATTTGTTGGAATCTACAAATTTATACTTGCATTATTGGTGGTTGCGATTCATGTAGAGCCATTTTCTGGTGATTTGGCATTTTACATCAACAATTGCCTTGCTCGAATTGCCGTCCCCTCCTTCTTTGTATTATCCGCGTATTTCTTATTTGATAAACTGATAAACAACAACTGGGACTTTCAGATTTTTGTAAAAAACCAAAAACATTTAGCCAAATACTATGGTATATGGCTGCTTTTACATACACCAGTCATACTTTCACGACTTTGGGAAACCTCTACGGACATTCCACATTTCATTTGGCTGGTAATCCAGGCAGTATGCTTAAAAGGGCCATATGGTGCACTTTGGTTTTTACCTGCAACTATGCTGGCAGTGACAATGGTTTATTGTATAGGGAAAAAATTCGGTCCATATCCTTGCTTACTTATCTCCTTCCCACTCTTCTTGTTTGCTGCACTAGAAACAGAATATTATACACTGATTGAAGACATTGCCTGGATGGAGGTTGTAAACAATGGTCTGGTCGCTATATTTGGCTGGCTGGCAAATGGACTTACCTTTGGTTTCTTCTTCTGTTCCATTGGTTTTTATATTGCTTATACCAAAAAGAAAACCCGCAATCCAAAACTAGATATTACAGCTATGATTATTTCTGCGATTTTATTATTTGTAGAAACTGCGATGATTCGCGAGTATAAGCTTGGCGTCAGCTATGGTGCAATGCTTCTGTTGATTCCAACGGTTTACTATATTGTACAAATTTTGCTGCACCTTCCAAAGACTTCTGATGTAGGACTAATTGCAAAAGCTCGCTATTTACAAAATATGAGCTTACTCATCTATCCAATGCACTTTGCCATTATGGAATTGATGGAGTATTTCTTACGCGAGAATGAAACCTATATGAACTCTACCATTTTACAGTATTTCGTAGTATGTATAATCAACCTGGGACTTGGATCACTTATCTTGTTTTTGGGTGAAAAGAAAAATAACAAAATTGCTAAAATATTATATGGAAAAGCATAAAAACAGGGACTGTTGCAAAATAGTCATATCACCGTCTATTTTGCAACAGTCCCATTTTAATATTCTTAAAATAGTTTTCTTTTTAAAATTTGATACCCCTGATATAAAAGCATTGACACTCCAAGTCCAATTACAAGATACAGCATCCAGAATTTCTCTGGAAAAATTACGGTATCAATGACATAGTATAATTCTTCAAATCTATCTGGATAATTCAAATTAATATATACCCAGTCAAACACACGACACATTGGAAGATGTACAAACATAATCCAGAAGGAGGCTTTTCCATACTGCACCATGATGTCATTTACCTTTGCAACACCCTGTAAAAGCTTGGCAATATATAAACACATATAGATACCTAAAAGTGCCACGATATGCATTGCTGGATATACCCATTTCATCGCCAAATCCAATTTGTACTCTAAACTTACTATGTATACGATAACACCACATATGACTGCTACGATTGGATTTAAATATGCTTTGACATCCAATTTTGCATTGCGAATTAGATACCCTACCCACAAGAATGGCATAACTACCAGCGAAACCTGAGCTTCTGCTGGAAGAGAAACCTTGCATTTTTCTAGATAATAGCCTAATAAGGTACATGTCAAAAGAATGATAAACTGTACCAGATATTTCATATTTGCGTTCTTAACAAGACGCTCCACCTTTCGGCTAAAGCTAACAACAAATCCTAAGAGACAGGTCGACATAACTGAAACTGGGACAAACCACAATGTAATCCCAAAGGATTCTCCGCCCTGTCCAAACAAAGCTTCTACCATCTCTCTCGCAATATCCGAAAGTTCATATGTACCCGGATATACCCAGGCAATTTTTAAATCAATCCAAAGATTATGTGTCCATATCAAAATCCAGAATACCAACACATATTTCATCCAGGAGCTCTTTAATCTGGCTGCCACGTTTAAATATGGCTTGTCACCGTATTTTTCCTCATTGTATAGATATCCTGATACAAAGAAAAACAAAGGCAGATGAAACAAATAAATATATCGTGTTAAATCCCAGCAAAAATGTCCTACCACCACCAATATGATACCAACACCTTTTACGATGTCCCAATACTGATGGTCCAGACGTTCATTTCTTTCAATTTTCATATAAGTTCCTATTCTACTTCTTCATTTCGAAATTCAATGTACAGCTCTTATTTCCACAAATGCAAGAAATATGTGTTTAAAATATCTGCAACATTATAGGAAGTCTGTGAAATAACTACATCCTTAAATGGCAGGAAAAATGCTGGATAAATATATAAAACTAATCCTGCAATTCCCAGCTTTCGGATTTTTCCGCCTAATACATGAATTTCCTCTTCCACCAGCCTGTCCTTCATGGCAAGCAATGACAATATCACTACAAAATAGTAAGCAATGATAATAAACATCCAACGACCAAAATCACATTTCATAATAAGTGCTGGAACCATGGTTCCAACACCAATGGCTACAAAGAAGTATTTCCATTTCTCTAGCTTAGTCTGGGCTTTTTTCACCAGATTCTTAAAGAAGTGGAATGCCATAATCAAATAAGGACTCATAAAGATACAGAAAATTGGAAATTCCACAAAATTCTTATATCTATATTTCAGTTCTCTATCTGACAAATCAATGCCTAAGATTTCATGATCGATAATATCTTCGTGAATATCCTTGTCAAAACGAAGTCCCTTTGCCACTTCTACAATCGTATCATAAATTTCCGCTCCGTTGGTACGGCTAAAAAACTCAAAATATAAAAAGAGTACCGACGCCACAACAAAACTAGAGCCCAAAAGTGCGATATATTTGATACGTTTCTTTCCTTCCGTAGAAAACGCTTTGTATAAAAGCAGAATCAGAATAATATTCAAAAGATAAAATACATTTCCCTGATGAATCATGACACCCAAAGCTGAAAATGGTACGACTAACCACTCTGCTTTCTCGTAAATAATAAGAATCGCTGCAAGAATAGAAAGCATCAAACAATACATGTCATAACGACCAAAATTATACTTCGTAATAAACATAGATACTGCAAACATAGTAAAGAATATCACCATGTATTTGGTCTTATTGGTAATCGATTTGGAACACTTGGTTAGGCAAATCATAAAGAACCACAAAAGCAACGCAAAATACAACAGGGTTGTCACAAGTGTAAATCCCATAACACCATCATAGGTCATCTGATTTCCTGGCAGTATTTTGTCTACCAACAAAAAGATAGTTCCCATTAACCCACGGGAAATAAAGCCGTATTCATAGGTAAATGCTAAGGAAGTTGTATTAATAATCTCTACTTCTTCCTGATAAAACTTCCACCACAATACAACAACAAATAAAAACCATGTGAGCAAGAAAGAAATTAGGTTTCTTTCCTTCAAAAAATCGAGTTTTTCTTTCATTTGTACCTCTCCTCAAAAATCAAGAAAAAGGTCCATTGGACCTTTTTACTTATTATTTCTTAAATACATATGTAATACGCATCCATGTTAAACGAACGATTGTCTTTAAGTAACCGATAATAAATTTACCCATATCACGTTTTGACTCACCGCTGATACGTTTATCAAAATAGATTGGTGTTTCACCAATGCGAAGTTTTGTTTTATCTTTCTTGTTTAATTCAAGTTTCAAAAGAATTTCTTCTACAATATCAAAGTACTGGCTTTCTAATTTGATTTCTTTTAAAGACTTTGTATCATACATTCTAAAGTCTGTTGATAAATCTTTTCCTTTTAATCCAAGACAGATACGGAAAATGATATTCAATACGCGTGAAAGGAAGATAGATACTGGATAATCATTTGTCACGCCGCCTTCAACGTAACGAGAACCGATTACTACATCATAGTTTCCTGTTTTGTACAAAGCATGGATAGCTGGAATTGCTGTTACTGGATGAGAACCATCTGCATCCATAATTAAAAACTTGTCGTTCTTTGCTTCTTCAATAGCTGTACGATATGCACCGCCAAAGTTTGGATATTTCTGGTTCACATAACGAGCACCCATTTCTTTACATACAACTTCTGTATCATCTGCACTTGTTGCACCGTCTACGATGAGGATTTCATATTCTTCCCCACATTTTTCTACCTGTTCTTTAATCTGTGGAAGCAAAACTCTTAAGTTTTCTGCTTCACGATATGCTAATAAAACAACACTAATTGCCATTTTTCTTTTCCCTTCTGTATAAAAACATATATTTATTTAGAAACCACAAACACTTTATCACATAAGTCTATCATAATCAAGTTTTACTTGATGCAAACGCATTTCAAAGTCCTGACGATTTTTCCAGCGAATAGTATGTAAAATCTGACCGGAAAACCAGGAAATAATCGCTGTTAAAATAACAAAACAGCACACAAATAAGGTTGGATAACGTTCTACTAAACCCGTATTTAAGTAATCCAGTAAAACAGGAATCATAAATCCAATACCTAATATCATCAGCACAGTGCTCATGAGTCCAAAGAATGTCTTTGGTTTATAAGTACGAAACAATCGTAAAATGGTTCGAATTACCTTCCAACCATCCTGAAACGTATTTAATTTAGATTCGCTTCCTGCTGGACGATCACGATATTCGATTACTACATTTTCTACAAACATATTTTTGTCTGCCGCGTGAATACTCATCTCTGTTTCGATTTCAAATCCCTTTGAAACCACTGGGAAAGATTTCACAAACAAATAACTGAAAGCTCTGTAGCCCGTCATAATATCCTTGATATCCGTCTGGAACAGCTTATTAATCGCATAGCGCACTAATGCGTTTCCTGAATTATGAAATGGTCTCTTATTCTCTTGGAAATAAGTAGAGGACAAGCGATCTCCTACCACCATATCCACATTGCGATTTAGTACCTTTTCTACCATTTCAACTGCAAATTCTGCTGGATAGGTATCATCTCCGTCTGCCATAACATAGCACTGCGCATCGATATCACGAAACATTCTTCGAATGACATTTCCTTTCCCCTGCTGATGCTCATAACGTACTACCGCACCTGCTTTTCGTGCGATTTCATCTGTACCATCGGTAGAATTATTGTCATACACATAAATCACAGCCTCAGGTAATACACGTCTAAAATCTGTCACAACTTTTTCAATTGTCTGGCTTTCATTATAGCATGGAATCAAAACTGCAATTTTATCCATCGTTTATTTTTCCTCCAATTGTTTTGCCATTGGTAACATGCTAATCACAAATACTGCAAGAGCAAAAACCACAATACACAAGGTTCTCCATTCCAAATGCGGATGTAGCGAACAATGATTACTTAACGCAATCAGCCATGCAAATGGCGAAAGCACCATAAGTCCACAGAACATAGACAAATCTTTATTCACTATTAATCTTTTACGATTTATCCAAAGGATAACTCCAGCAACAACTACCGCTGCTACCAACACGATTATATTTCCATCATCAAAAAATGTATATATATTACGATATAAGGATTCTCCTACGCCCGAACTCATAACGTCTGCATTACTGTCCGTGACCCCAGTTCTATGAAGTACACTGTTAATTGCGTCTGCAATTACGTTTTCTCTCGTAAAAAGTGTCGCATAAATCCATTTCATTGCCCACATACCAGCATATCCAAAAACAAAGCTCACACCCTGAATAAGCATAGTAAGAAAATCCTGTTTCATATCTTCCTGTTTATGTAACAAATAATACACCAATAGCGGAATTGCTACTGCAACATATGGATAAGTTAAGAAGTCAAAGAAGGCAACCAAGATGCCATCTAATACAAATATGTATAATATCTGTTCTTTCGTCCAGTCCTTTTTCAAAAGAAGCAATAATAAAGTAATATTAAGTGCATAGAATATCGAAGACAACTGGAAAGAGACCACGATATTCTCAGGATGCATGGTAAATAGAGCAAACAAGTATGCAATACTATATACCCCTAATCTCTTATACATCAAATATAAAACAGCTAAACCTAAGGCACTAAGCACAATCGTATTGACTATATAAATTCCCTCTAAATCCATCAGGAAAAATAGTGGTTTTAAAAATATCAAATATCCATGCCAGTATCTTGCATAGGTAATGGAATTATCTTCTGTATAATCACGCTCCTCGGCAAAATCCATAAGGCCTGCTGTCCAGTCCCCAATCATATCAAACCAAACATCTCCACCAGGAGCCAGAAGCGAATCTTCAAAGGCATTTCCTGTATTAGGATAAATAACCTCATGGAACATGATAATATTAGTTCCGGTATCTAAAATCTCTGCCCATTCCAAAGCTGCCAGGTAATCATCATCCCAAGTGTCCTGCTTGCGAATCGTTTCATAAGAATCCAGCATATGTTCTGCCATTGGTTCTACTGGAAGCAAATACACCAGCCACATCAAAAGCAAGCCCAGCAAAGACGCTCCTACAACCATTACGAGCATTTTACATATTATTTTAGTTGGATTTGTTTTCTCCATTAGTTGCTCTCTTCCTTTTTCTCCAAGAAAATCTTACGGGTTACAAAGTTATAAACCATTACAATGCCTGTTGCAATGACTTTTGCAGCAATATTCATCCATTCGATTGGAAGCACTTGATTCAGCCATAACCAATGCATGTAGATTAAATCAATACATATAAATAAAATTACAGAATTTAATAACATACCTATCAAACTTAGCACAACAAATATGACAAACTCTTTGTCCTTTCGCATATCCTCTTTGGATACGAAAACAAATCGCATACTAAGAATGTAATTTACCACTACTGATACTGTAAATCCGGATACCCCAGCAATGATATAGTGAATATGTAATACATTACACATAATCGTATATACAACAAAATCAACCACAAAGCTAATTCCACCTACAATCGCAAACTTAAAAATCTGCGCTAATAACTTTTTCATAATTACACCTTTCTTCTTTTGTGCATATATTAATCCATTAACCGATATATTTTACCACATTGAATGCAATATGTCAGTAGACAAAACCACAAAAAAAGTTCGTGGATTTCTCCACGAACTATACTTTATGGTAAAATTTTACAAATAATCGGTATCTTACGAATCATCCATGCAATTCCAATACTTATGGCAATTGTTATAAATGGTGTGCTCAATTTGTAAATCAATAAATGCACATATTCCGCAAATACAACTTCCATAATCAACTCAATCACATAGAAATGTATCAAATAAATTGGGAAAGTATATCCACTTAACCATTCCATTACATGTATTAGTTTCGCACTTTTTATTTTCTGCCCTAGCTGTTTTATGAAAACAAACACACCTACAGAAGAAAGTAGACATGGTAGATTGGTGTATCCACGAAACGTGCTATCGATTACGCCTGCTTCTATCGAATACAAATATGTACCGCCAATATGTAATGCAAAACCTAAAATAGAGCATCCATAAGAAACCAATCTCCACTTTAATGTAATTTCTTTTTTATGAATTAAATATCCTACTAATGCATAAATCAAGAATCCATTTGCAATATCGAATGGAATTTTGAATGCATAATTGATACCACAAACGTTACATACAAATGGTAAAAAGTAATTAAATACAAAAGAAATGTATACTACATAGGTAATTATCTTTTCTTTATGTTCTTCTTTCAAGAAACTAAATAACGGAATACATAAATATACGCCAAAAAGATTCAAGAAGAAATAATAAATAAAAAAGATATTCACATCCAAAATGTTCCCTATTACACTCCATACCAGATATGGAACTACTGTTTTAATTACTCTTTTCCTAAAAAATTCTTTTGTAGAATAACGTTTACTATAATCCATCAGGGTTGCACCTGAAACCATAATAAACACTGGTACTGCAAACCCTAAACCGCTTTCTATCACATTCGCCAAGGGCCAGCATTTATCTATATGAAATTCATAAAAACAGCCATTGGTATGTATCATTACAACAGCGAATGCACATATTATTCGGGCTAAAGATAAATAATTTTCTCTCTTCATTACATTCATAGAAACGCTTTTACAGTAGCTTCCATTTCAGACACTTCACATACCGTATTATGCAAAATCTCAGCATTACGAATTTCTTCGATTGCATTTGGAACTGCTACATTTCCAAGCTTGCTTAATTCGTCTACCAGTTCAAAATCTTCCCAGGCATCATATTTACTGTCAATCGCATTCATAACACTTCTGGTAAACTTGAATGGACTTGCTGTAGAAGCGATAATTGTCTTAGTTTCAACATCGCCTGTTTCTGCTTTGTATTTGTTATATACGCCTGCAGCTACTGCGGTATGGGTATCAATTACATATCCTGTATCTTCGTAAAGTGCTTTGATTACGGCAGCAGTTTCTGCTTCATCGGTATAATTGCCATAGAAGTCTTTTAAGTTCTCTTTCATTTCTGCAGTAATTTCATACTTACCGTTCGAAGAAAGAGACTTCATAAGCTCTGCATTTTTCTCTGCATCATTTCCTGCGATACGATAGATTAATCTCTCTAAGTTCGAAGAAATGAGAATATCCATGGATGGAGAATTGGTTAAAATAAAATCTCTGTTCTTGTCATATTCTCCTGTTGCAAAGAAATCAAATAATACTTTGTTTTCATTGGAGGCACAAATAAGCTTTCCAATATTTACGCCCATATTTTTCGCATAATATGCTGCCAAAATATTACCAAAGTTACCAGTTGGAACGACTACGTTTACCACTTCATCCTTTGCAATAACCCCATTTGCATACATTTTGGCATAAGCATAAACATAATAAACAATCTGTGGAACCAGACGTCCGATGTTGATAGAGTTCGCAGATGAGAACTGATATCCCGCATTCGCTAACTCTTCTTTTAATACTGCGTTAGAGAACATTTCCTTTACGCCAGTCTGTGCCTGATCAAAGTTGCCATGAATACCAACTACATGAGTATTCGCCCCCTTCTGAGTCAGCATCTGCTTTTCCTGAATTGGACTAACACCGTTCTTTGGATAAAATACTACGATTTTAGTTCCTTCTACATCTGCAAAACCTGCAAGTGCAGCTTTTCCTGTATCACCAGAAGTCGCTGTTAAAATCACGATATCGTTTTCTACTTTATTTTTACGAGCAGAGGTAATGAGCAAATGTGGCAAAATAGATAATGCCATATCTTTAAATGCAATGGTAGAACCGTGGAAAAGCTCTAAATAGTATGCCCCTTTCGCTTCTACTAATGGAGCGATTTCTTCGGTGTCAAATTTGCTATCATAAGCCTTTGCGATACAGCTCTTTAACTCTTCTTCTGTGAAATCTGTTAAAAACTGTTTCATAACTGCATAGGCAGTTTCCTGATAACTCATTTGAGCAAGCTCATCTATGCTTACATCCAAAGCAGGAATGCTATCTGGCACAAATAAACCGCCATCTGTAGCAAGACCTTTTAAGATTGCTTCAGAAGCTGTTGCTTTTTCATTTTTATTTCTTGTACTTGAATACATTAAATTCATACGTATTACCTCATTCGTTATTTCATTTCTATATTTTGTATATTATAGTTTTTTCATTGAACAGTGTCAACTAGACTTAGTGGTTTTCGCAGGTTATTCTTCCATTTTTTTACTAAATATGCTATAGTACATATAGCACATTCGTGCAAAGTAATCACTTTATCCCAGAAAGGTCGTCTACTGAAATGAAAACCGGCGTATTTCTAGCAAAAAAGAAAGATGGCATGATTTATTATCGTTCCAGTTTAACCTATAAAAATAAACATATCAGCCTTGGTAGTTTTCCGACAGAGGAACAGGCACATCAGACTTACAATGAAGCCACTATGCTGCTGAATTCTTCCCTCACTTTGGAAGATGTGGTACATGCCAGTCTTCACCTGCCTTTCGATAAGGCTGTCTCTCTTATCAATTTCCGTGATAATGGCTTATACATTGGAACGCCTATTTATCTGCGAAAGAACTATTTTAGTTATTATCTTTCCGAAAACGAGGAATTAAAATTCGATATCGATGATTTGTTCTACTACAGTAGTCATCGTATTCTTCGTCGTCAGGGACATCTTTATGTGAATGACTATGGTATGCAGGTAACATTACTTTCCCGTTACGGCATCCGAAATCACAGTGTCTGTGATCGGGATTATTATTTTGCCAATGGAGATAACTCTGATTTACGCTACTCCAATGTGGTGTTAGTAAACCGTTATTATGGAGTTTCTCAATACACCCGGAAAGCTCAAACCCGTTATCGTGTCAAGATCCACATCAACGGAAACTATACCATAGGAACCTATTCCACGGAAGTGAAGGCCGCTATCGCTTACAACAAAGCCGTAGACCTTGCAAAATTATATGGAATACAAAAAAATTTTCCTACAAACTATATCGAAGACTTACCTGCCAGTGAATATGCGGAAATTTATACAAAGTTGAAAATTTCTACTAAATATCTTGATTACCTAAAAGCGAGCACCTAGTGCTCGCTTTTTTTACTTGTTATTAATATAATTTACAAGTCCTCCACATGCGATTAAGTTCTGCATAAATGGTGGGAACGCCTGTCCCTGGAAAGTTTCTCCAGTTGTAACATTTGTAATGATACCACTATCGAAATCTACTTTTACTTCATCTCCTGCATTGATAGCAACTGCAGCTTCTGGACATTCAATAATTGGTAACCCAATATTAATCGCGTTTCTATAAAAGATACGTGCAAATGTTTCTGCGATAACACAGCTTACACCAGCTGCTTTAATTGCGATTGGAGCATGCTCTCTGGAAGAACCGCAACCAAAGTTTTTATTTGCTACAATGATATCGCCCTCGTTTACTTTGTTTACGAAGTCTTTATCAATATCTTCCATACAATGTGTTGCAAGTTCTTTTGGATCTGAAGAGTTCAGATATCTTGCTGGGATAATAACGTCTGTATCGACGTTATCTCCATATTTAAATACAGTACCCTGTGCTGCTTTCATCTTACATTACCTCCTCTGGACCAGAAATTTTACCTGTGATAGCACTTGCAGCTGCAACCGCAGGGCTTGCAAGGTATACTTCGGATTCTACATGTCCCATACGTCCTACGAAGTTACGGTTAGTCGTAGATACGCATCTTTCACCTTCTGCCAAAACGCCCATATGTCCACCAAGACATGGACCACAGGTAGGTGTGCTTACTACGGCTCCAGCTTCGATAAAGGTGCGAACCAATCCTTCTTCCATAGCATCTAAGTAAATCTTCTGTGTACCTGGAATAATGATAACGCGGATGCCTTTTGCACACTTCTTACCTTTCATAATCTCAGCAGCCGCACGAAGATCATCCATACGACCATTGGTACAAGAACCGATAACTACCTGGTCAATCTTGATATCATCCATCGCATTGATTTCATCGATAGTATGTGTATTTTCTGGAAGATGAGGGAAGGCAACCGTTGATTTCAAAGTAGATAAATCAATCACATATTCTTCATCATATTCTGCATCTTCATCTGCCTCATATTCTACCCATGAACGTGTGGAATGCTCTTTCATATATTCTCTTGCTACATCATCGATAGGGAAAATACCATTCTTTCCACCAGCTTCAATCGCCATGTTTGCGATAGTAAGTCTGTCATCCATAGAAAGATACTGGATACCATCTCCTACGAATTCCATGGATTTGTATAAAGCACCGTCTACACCAATCATACCAATGATATGAAGGATTACATCTTTACCGCTCACCCATTTGCTTGGTTTGCCTGTTAAAACAAATTTAATAGCAGATGGAACTTTAAACCATGCTTTTCCAGTTGCCATACCTGCCGCCATATCTGTACTACCAACACCAGTCGAAAATGCACCCAACGCACCGTATGTACAGGTATGAGAGTCAGCACCGATAATTACATCACCTGCTACTGTTAAGCCTTTTTCTGGTAACAATGCATGTTCAATACCCATTTCCCCAACATCAAAATAATTGGTAATATCATTTTTGCAAGCAAACTCACGCACACATTTGCAATGCTGTGCAGATTTGATATCCTTGTTTGGTGTAAAATGGTCCATTACTAAAGCAATTTTATCTTTATGGAATACTCCATCTACTTTCATTTTTTCAATTTCATGGATAGCCACTGGAGAAGTAATGTCATTACCCAATACTAAGTCCAAGTCTGCCTCTATCAATTGACCTGCCACTACGGATTCTAAGCCCGCATGTGCTGCCAGGATTTTCTGAGTCATTGTCATTCCCATGGAAATAACCTCCTTTTATCTGAATCACTGAACTGATTGTAACATACATAAACATATAATGAAAATACATAATATAAATATTTACCATAACCTTATCTTATGGTATACTATATCCAAACCTTGAATTGAGTTATATCTTTATTTATAGAAACGGAGGCAAAATTATGACTCAAAATTTATCATCATATTGGATTTTCTATACAGTAGCAAATGCTGGAAATATTTCAAAAGCCGCAAAGGAACTTTATATCAGCCAGCCCGCTATCAGTAAATCCATTCAGAAATTAGAAGAAAGCTTAAACTGTAAACTATTTTCTCGTAGCTCACGAGGCGTTATCCTGACCGACGAAGGAAACCTTCTCTACGATCATGTAAAAGAAGCATTCGAAACCTTAAGCCTTGGCGAAGACAAATTAAAACGCTCGATTGAATTAGGTGTTGGACATATTCAGATTGGTGTAAGCTCTACTCTTTGTAAATATATGCTTTTACCTTACTTAAGTGAGTTTATTCATCAGAATCCACACATTAGTATCTCTATCAGCTGTCAGTCTACCAACGAGACCCTTCGTCTTTTAGATGACAACAAGATTGATATTGGTCTGATTGGTAAACCAGAAGTGTTAAAAGGACTTACCTTTGACCACCTTTCTGATATTGAAGATACCTTTGTTGCCACTCCTGAATACCTCGCTAACCTTGCAGAACGTGGAATCGAAAAAGAAGAAGTTTTAGAACATGCTACTCTCATGCTTCTGGATAAAAACAATGTAACCCGTCGCTATATTGATGACTATTTCCAGGAAAACCTCATTGATGTTTCCGACACAATCGACATTTCTGACATGGGCTTGCTGATTGACTTCGCCAAAATCGGTGTTGGTGTTGCCTGCGTAATCAAGAGCTTCGTCTCTCGTGAATTGGCTAAAGGTAAATTGGAAGAAATCCCATTGGAACTTCCTATTCCAAAACGTGAAGTAGGTTTTGCATATAAGGAAAATGTAAAACATTCGAAGGCTTTAGAAAGCTTCATTGATTTCTATAAAACCTTCGAACCATCGGATGAATAAAGTGTATTAGGGGGACTTTTTATGAAAGAACAGATACATACCATACCCATTAATGATGCCTTAGATAATGCTGGCGAATGTTTATTCTGCTATATCGAGCGCCGCACAGAAGAACATGCGATGAACTTCGTATTAGGTCATGGTGCCTCTTATATGGAAGCCGATATCCGCGAAATGACCGACAAAGCCGGCTTCTGTCGTGCCCATTACAAGAAAATGTTTGACTACGGCAATTCTTTAGGCAATGCCTGGATTTTAAAAACTCACTATCGCCGCATGATTGATGAAATGAATAAAGAATTCAAGAACTTTAAACCTGGCAAACCAGCAAAAAAAGGTTTATTTGCCAAACCTTCGGATAGCGATGCTTCGAACTCTATCGTATCCTGGATTCATGAAAAAGAACGTAGCTGCTACATCTGTAATAGTGTTCAGAATACCTTTGATGCATATTTAAAGACCTTCTTTACTATGTATAGCAAAGATGCATCGGTTCGAGAAAAATTCTTTGCAACCAAAGGCGTGTGTCTTTCTCATTTTGCAAACCTGATGGAAGGCGCTGACCAATATCTAAAGCTAGCCGAACAGGAAGAATTCTACAACAAATTCCTGCCTATTCAAGCAGCTAATATGGAACGTGTCTATGAAGATATCGCCTGGTTCATCGAAAAGTACGACTACAAAAACAAAGACGCTGATTGGAAAGACTCTAAGGACGCCGTACAACGCGGTATGCAGAAAATGAAGGGAACCGATCCTTCTCTTCCGCCATATCAATTAAAACGATAATTCACTAATTTAGTTGTTCTAAATACTACGAAATCCCCAGTTCACCATATATTCATTTATCGCCGTATTGGCATAAGGCTTCTAAATGAATATATGGTGAACTAGGGATTTCTTACTTTTTTGAAAATTCTAAGTTTCTAAATTATCTTTTAATGTATCTGACACAATGAGAAGGGTTCCTACAATAAGGACTACTAATGCTACATAAAACTGCAAACTTGGTCTTTCTCCCACCAAAAGTAAACTAAATGCTACGCCTAAGAATGGTGCAATGGAATAATATGCACTGGTTTTTGCAGCACCTAGATGTGCCTGTGCCATAATATAAAAATTAATGCTCAATCCATAGGATACGAAACCAAGTATCATAACCACTAAGATATAAATAAGCTCAGGAATCTGTTCTCCTACTAAAAACGCTGCAATAAGTGCTCCTAACCCTGAGAAAACACCTTTGATAATCACAATCTCTTCTGAACTCTTATGACTGAGCATTCTCGTACAGTTATTCTCAAAGCCCCAACAAGTAGCTGCACCAAGTACTAGCAACGAGCCAATATTAAATGCAAAACTTCCCGTTCCTTCAAAAGTAAGAATGATACTAGCCAATGTTACTAACCCAATAGCCATCCATAATTTCTTAGAAACAAACTCTTTGAATACTACAAGGGCAATCAATGAAGTCGCTACTATCTCAAAATTATTAAGCAAGGTTGCATTTGCCGAAGTGGTAATCTTTAATCCATGCATCAAAAGAATTGGCGCCGCAATATCTAATAAAATCATCGCTACTGTATAAGGCAGTTCTGCTTTTGTCAGCGGCTCTTTCACAACTTTCTTCCCAAACACACCGCTAATCGCAGTATAAAGAAACATTCCAACACCTGCACCAAGATACAAAAATCCAGCCATCATAGTGGAATCAACATATTCAATTAAAATCTTTGAAAAAGGTATATTGATGGCATATAAGGCCGCTGCTAAAATCGCAAAGGCCGTAGCCATAGTTTTCTTATTCATTATTTTAACCCCCAGCTTTTAATCACTCGATAAGGATTCTTTTTTGCAAGTTCAACTCTTACTACTTCCCCTTCAAACATCCCAAAGGCTTTCTGCAGGGTATCAAAGGCTTTCCTCATTTCTTCTTCGGACAACTGTTTCGCTATAGTAGCATGTGGAAGCCAGCTGAATGGACGGTAATATTTGCTTACTATGGTGTCTGGTACTTTTATGACACTTTCGTATATGATGCTAGACAAATTATGAAGGTATTCATTTAGGACAGGCTGAATAAACACTGTAGATGTTTTAAAAACACCTATACCTATCCATTGAATCCCGCCACAATGTAACTCTTTCATTACATTTTCTAATGAATTTACAATATTAGTTTCATTGCATGCTTCAAAAGCGGAAATAGTGATATGTGGTGGAACATTATGTTCCACCATATATCCATTTCCGCTTTTCTCAGCTACATTTTGTATGTGTTTTAATATTCTTTTATTTGTATTGTCATCAAAATAAAGAGAAATCAAATACATACTTATCTCACCTCTAATTATTTCTTTTTAGGCAATGGAATCTTGTTCAACTTCGCATTCATATCAAGAAGCTGTTCTTTGGTAAATTCGATACCTACCATACCGCCCATAGAAGAGATACGAAGGATGGTAAAACTTCCAACCATGCCCATGAGTGCGTCGCTCTTTAAATCAATATTAAAGCCACTGCCTTTCTTCTCTCCATCCGAAGACTGATTTTTCTTCATCTGTTTCATAAGAGAAGTGGTCATACTTGCGATAAACATTTTACCACGTAATGTTCCCATAATATCGCTAATCTTGGTATTTAATGAGCAGTAGCCTTCTCTTTCTGTGATATCGAACCAGTTAAGGATTGCATTCTTTTCTACAAGACGATAGCTTGCATCAAATTCTTCAACCTTGTTGATTACACTTTCATCCTTGCATTCGCCTGCAACTGCTAAGAGTTTTGTTTCGCCAGCATTTGGTACATCAAAGTAGAAGAAATGGTCTTCTGCGCATTTCTTACCAAGTGAAACGCCATTTGCAAAAAGTTCTACTTCTGGCTGGTTAGAATAAACTGTTACCTTAGTTACATCTTCTACTCTGTTTACATAGCGTTTTCCACAAAGGTGAACAAATGGGGCGTCCGATAACCATGCTTTGTAAGCATAGAAAGCATCTTTTTTGTACTTTCTATCGATAGTTACAAGGCCTTTATGGTTCTGTCCGTTTTCGCCACCTTCCCCACGTGAGTCAGCACCGAAGTCAAACATATTCCATACGTGAGTAGCCCAAAGATATTTTCTAGTGAAGAGCTGTTTAATCAGTTCTTCGTGGTAGTATGCCTGATATTCTTCGGAATAGTCACCCTGCTGTGGATTTGAGTTATGCCAGTTAAGAGCTTCACAACCATATTCCGAACAGCCTACTGGAAGGTTAGGGAATTTTTCATGGAATTTATCAAACCAAGGACCATTCTGTTCTGTTGTTCCACCGTACCATCCGAAGTAATGGTTCCAAGATACAGTATCAGGAATTTGAATGTATTCTGCATCCATTGGACACATAGATACGATAGCCATAGTAGTCTTACGTGTCTGATCCATTTCATGTACCAAATCATTTAAGATTCTATGGTTTTCGATGAGGTCTGGATCATCATGGCCGTTAATCGTAATTTCATTGGAAAGGCCCCAAACAACGATAGATGGGTGATTGTAGTTCTGAACTACAAGTTCTTTCATCTGTGAAATTGTATTTTCACGACCTGTTGCCATATGGCTTGAGATATATGGAATTTCTGCCCAGATTACCATACCTCTTTCATCACAAAGGTCATAGAAATACTGGTCATGCTGATAGTGAGCCAAACGAATCGTTGTAGCACCTACTTCACAAATTAAGTCCATATCTTCGTCATGATGTTCTTTTAATAATGCGTTACCAAAACCAATTCTATCCTGGTGACGAGAAACACCACGAAGTGGATATTCTTCGCCGTTTAAGATAAAGCCGTTTTCTGGATCAATTTCAAAGGAACGACAGCCGAATCTAGCTTCTACACAGTCAACTACTGTACCATCTTCTACTAACTCAGCTACTGCTGTGTAGAGGTATGGATCTTTGCGTCCATGCCAACGATGTACGTTCTTAATATCCTGTTCTAAATCAATTAATGCAATATTTTCTGCTAAGTTCTTAGCATCATTTGCTTTTTCAGCCTTTGTTGTTTCTGTTACAACATTTCCTTCTGCATCTTTAACAATGAAGTGTACAAACTGATTGTCTTTTTTATTGGCAACATATGCCTGTAAACGCACGATGGCATCTGTATCATTCACGATTCTAGGTGTGATTGCAAGACCTTTACCACCATAGTAATCCAAATCAAAGTGTGATTCTGCAACTGCTACGATATTGATATCTCTGTAGATACCGCCGTAGAAAGTAAAGTCTGCTACCTGTGGGTAAACGGTATCATTTGCAGCATTGTCTACTGCAACTACGATTAATGTTTCATCTGTAAGCTCTGCTGTAATGTCTACTCTCCATGTAGAGAAACCACCATCATGGTGCGCCACTTTCTTTCCATTTACATATACATCAGCAGACGAAGCTGCACCATTGATTTCTAAATAATAGCAATCTGCTTCTGGTAATTCTGCTTTTTTGATTACTTTCGCATAATTACAGGTTCCACGGAAGTAATCAGAGCCCCCATCCATACCATCAATATTATTCCATGTGTGTGGAACATTTACCACTTCCCAATCTGCTGGGAGTGTTGCTGGAATTTCTTTTGTATCCTTGAGGAAAGACCAGCCAGAGTTAATATTAATTAACTGTCTCATAGTTTCCTTTTCTCCTTAAAACATATTAATAGGCTCCGGGACAAAAGCCCAGAGCCTATCTCGTTAACTAATATTATATTGTAAAAATACGTCTCATACAATATATTTCTTATAGCATTTTGTAAATTATCTCACAAAATTACGTTTCTTGCTTCCTACAAGAATCACGCCTGCACCAAGTAACATGAATGCAAGATATGGAATCATATTTGTAGCATCTCCTGTATCTGGAACTGCTTTCTGTTCTACAAATACATAGGTACTAAAATGATCTGTTACAAAGGATAATTTGTTTCCAGAAATACTTGCATTACACTGCACCAATTCATCTCCATCTACTCGGAAAACAGCAATGTCAGATCCCGCTTCTATAGCAAATGGTATATCAAGTGTTACTTTAATCGCATTATCTAATTCTTCAATTAAAACACCTTTTGAATTAACCAAAGTGATATCATAAATAGCGAGATTATTAATATCCTTTATTTTAGATTCAAGCAATGTCTCTGTTGCAGTAACAACATCTCCTTCTTCCAATAAGATGGCTCTAAGTACAACACCTTCTGGTAATACCTTGTTGTCATCAACGATTTCTACCGAGGTATCCGCTTCTCCTGGAAGTTCCTCATCCTCCATAGCTACAACGGTAAACATATCACCGTTCACCGCATCCTTTGGAACGACATATGTGTATCCGTCCATTTCAACATATCCATCATCACCTGTTTCAAACCATACTAAATAATTATCATTATATGTCCATGGTAAAACGATAGTTTCACCAGCCTCTACAACATATACATACAGTCCAAAATCATCTAAAGAATAAATAGACACAGCTGCCATGAGCATAATTATTTCATCTTCCTTAATCACAGAAGAAGCAGAAACTGAATCTATATACCCATCCTCATCAGTGTCAGATGTAGAAATATATTCCCATCCTTCAAAACCACAAGCCTCATAATGAGTAACATTTATTTTATCCTCAACGGATTGTTTACAATAGTTAAATAAAGCCTCTGCATCTACAGCAATATCGTTGTCTACTACAATATTTACTGTCTCAAATTTTACTACACCATGGTCATCGAAAGGTGCAATATAAGAATACATAACTTCAACAATGCTTTCATTTCCATACTGTGCTGTTAAAACAAGCATATTATTATATGCGGATACCTCTTCAGGAGCCCCTTCATCAACTCTCCATTCAGTGATAGCTAACGATGACGAAGCATCCGATGGCGTTACTGTATACTCATCATAGATACTTTCCATTGTGGTGCCTGCTGGATATAATTTGGTAATTTTCTCATTCTTTACAGCGCCTGTTGTATCTACATATGTTCTGTCAATCGTAACTGGATACTTATCATATACTGCTTTTGCCTCAACGTAACTGTACTCTAATTCTTGTGTTAAATCGGTAATATCCTCGTATAAAATCTCCCATTTTACAAATGTAACACCTTCATAGGTTTTAAGTTCTGGAATTTTATTCAGGACTTTTTCATAGGTAACTTTTTCATCTACTTCAAATGTAAGAACGGTATATTTATATGCATATTCACCATCTTCATCCATATATTCATAATAAAGGTCGATAAATTGCTTATCATATACTGCCCATACGTCTACCGAATCATATTCAATAGTATCCGTCAATTCGTATCCGCCCAAATCCCACTCTACAAAGTTTGCACCATTTACACTTTCTGGTGTAGGTAATATTTCAATTAAATCCTGGTATGTAGCATCTTTATCAACGAGATATGGCTCATAGCCGGTCCAGCTATAATCACCATCTTCATCCAAAATCTTCATATCTACTTCTACATATTTCTTTGAAGTTACTGGATAGAAATTGAATTCATTCTCAGCATATGGAGCAAGAAAAACAGTATCCTCTTCTAACATCTGTCCTGTTTCATCGCATTCCCAACCTTCAAATCCCAATTCGGTTTCATATGTTGGGATTTCATCCAATAAGTCAGCTAAAACCGCCTCACTGCTAGTAGCAGTAACTTTCTTTTCTTCGATTAATTCGTCTTCTTCATCATAGAAGTTTACAGTAATATCTCTGGAAGTATTACATACCCCTTCTGCATCCTCTACATAGAAATGCCAATATTCGCCGTTTTCCATTGGATAATAATAAACACTATTTCCTACTTTATCACATGCATAATATTCACTAACATACCATTCCGCATTATCTACATCTGAGCCAACTTCAAATGTCGCCTTATAGGAACCATCGGTCTGTTCTTCAAAATATACCCATTCAATTCCACCATTTACTGATTTAAGTGTTACATAAACAAGATTATTATCTAAACCAAGTCCTTCATCAGACAAATCCGCGGTAAACTCTACTTTAGTATTAGAACCCTGAATAAAGGTCTGTCCATTCTGTGCAAATGCAGGGTTTAAAATTACAGGATCCGTATGATCTGTAATATTATTTACAGCATTAAACGAAGATGCTGGAAAACCACTATCCAAATAAATTTCTGTGTCATCTTCATAGACAATCGACATACTATACAACTCATATGTTCCATCATCCATGTAAGGTCTTCCATTTAAAGATCCTTCATACACACCGTCTGTTTCAGTCTTATAAAACCATACGCCAACATTTCCACTGCCAGTCTCTGTATGTCTATAGTAGCCATAGATTCTTTTAACATTTTCATAGCCACTAGATAAAACTAATTCTGCCCCTTCATATACTGGACGAGGATTTGTATCATCCACTGTAACTGTTACATCTGGAAGTGTCACAGATTGTATTACAATATCTCCTTCCGCCGCTTTTACTTCCATCATTGGTAGCGCGGTAATTGCGATTGCTAATGTCATCAGAATCGCAAATACACGTTTCATAACTTTTTTCATAGGCCCATACCTCCTTTATTAATACAATAATTTTACTCCTTATTTTTTTATTTGTAAATTTGTATACAAGAAAACTCCCGAGAAATTTCTCGGGAGTTCAAAATTATTTCATTACAATATTTACAATACGTCCTGGAACATAGATTTCTTTTACGATGTTTCCAGTAAGCTTATCAGCGATAGCTTCTTTTGCCTGAGCAATTACGGAATCTTTGTCAGCATCTTTATCGATGGCGATGGTAGCTTTGATTTTACCGTTAATCTGAACAGCGATTTCTACGGTAGCTTCTACAGTCTTAGCTTCGTCATATTCTGGCCAGTTCTCGTATGCGATTGTATCGTCATGTCCAAGCTTTGCCCACATTTCTTCACCTGCGTGTGGACAGATACAAGAGAGCATTTTGATTAAACCTTCTGCATATTCTCTTGGACATTTGCCAGCCTTATAAACTTCGTTTACAAAAATCATCATCTGGCTGATTGCTGTATTGAAGCCAAGCTGTTCAAAGTCACTGGTAACCTTCTTAACTGTCTGATGATATACTTTTTCAAGTGTGCCATCATTCTCTTCTGTGATGTTTTCTGGATTTGTGAAGAAATTCCATACACGAGTGATGAACTTTCTAGCACCTACTACACCGTTAGAGTTCCATGGTTTGGATACTTCAAGAGGTCCCATGAACATCTCGTAAAGTCTTAATGTATCTGCACCGTACTCTTCTACGATATCACTTGGGTTTACAACGAATTCTGGGAAACGTTTACCCATTTTGATGCCATTTTCGCCTAAAATCATACCCTGGTGAACTAATTTCTGGAATGGTTCTTTTACAGGTGATAAGCCCTTGTCATAGAGAAATCTGTTCCAGATACGTGCATACATCAAGTGACCTACAGCATGTTCTGGTCCACCTACGTATAAGTCGACTGGCAACCAGTGTTTCAACAATTCCTGATTTGCAAATTCTTCATCGTTGTTCGGATCGATATATCTCATATAGTACCATGATGAACCTGCAGAACCTGGCATAGTAGATGTCTCACGAGTACCTTTTACTCCATTTGCATCATACTGTTTCCATTCTGTAGCATTCTCA
>JAFUPI010000063.1 GCA_017481285.1 Agathobacter sp.
AATATGGTTCGTATTATTGCTGGAACTTTGATTGAGGTGGGCGCAAAGAAGCGAGAGCCAGAAGAGATTCTGACGATGTTGGAAAAAACGGATCGTTGTAGTGCAGGACCAACTGCACCTGCTCATGGATTGACCATGATTGGGATTGAGTACGAATCGTGATGAAGCGAAGTTGAACTTAACATGATTCAACATGTACTATATATAGGAAAATATTGTCAAAAAAACCTATAAAAAGTATTTGACACGAGCGAGTTCGTATACTATAATATCTTAGTCTGCGAAAGTATGAAAATGCAAGCCAAAGCCCCGGCAAGCATTTTATATAGAGTAAACATCGGATAAACGAGGGATAGCGTCCGGACATACGAGATTCCAAATTATCCACAAGTTTTTATCGTATATTTTATCAAGGAGGAAAAACCAAATGAAAACATTTATGGCTAGTCCTGCTACAATCGAAAGAAAATGGTATGTAGTTGACGCTGAAGGTAAGACATTAGGACGTTTAGCATCAGAAGTTGCTAAAGTATTAAGAGGAAAAAATAAAGCAATCTTTACACCACACATTGATACAGGTGATTATGTAATCGTAATCAACGCTGAAAAAATCAAAGTTACAGGTAAGAAATTAGAACAGAAGATTTACTACCGTCACTCTGATTATGTTGGTGGAATGAAAGAAACAACATTAAAAGAAATGTTAGCAAAACATCCTGAAAGAGTTATCGAGTTCGCTGTAAAAGGTATGCTTCCAAAAGGACCTTTAGGACGTGAAATGTATACAAAATTATTCGTATATGCTGGACCTGAACACAAACATGCAGCTCAGAAACCAGAAGTATTAACATTTTAATTAGGAGGTAAATTACAGTGACTACTACAAAGTATTACGGAACTGGAAGAAGAAAATCATCTGTTGCTAGAGTATACTTAGTACCAGGAACAGGTAAAATCACAATCAATAAAAGAGACATTGATGAATATTTAGGATTAGAAACATTAAAAGTAGTTGTTCGTCAGCCATTAGTTGCAACTGAAACAGTTGACAAATTTGACGTATTAGTAAACGTTAAAGGTGGCGGATACACAGGACAGGCTGGTGCTATCAGACATGGTATCGCTCGTGCATTACTTCAGGTAGATGGCGAATATCGTCCAACACTTAAAGCAGCTGGCTTCTTAACACGTGACCCACGTATGAAAGAACGTAAGAAATACGGTCTCAAAGCAGCTCGTCGTGCACCACAGTTCTCAAAACGTTAGTTATATCTGCGATGGCAGAATGCAAAAGACTCCGGAGAATATATTCTCCAGGAGTCTTTTTTTTATTCGATTAACTACTAAACCGTATAGATGGTGCGTAACAAGTTCGAGCTTTAGTCTTGGCTTTCTGGTAATTCTGTGTTACATTAGTATGGATATAAAATTCGGTTACTGGCTATGTAGTCATAACCTACAAATGAGGGATATACAAATGAGGGAAAAAGAAGAAATCATATGGCCTTGCCCAATATCAAGGTCAAGCAACAATGATGCGTATAATGATATATGCAATGCAACGGGTAAACCATGCCCATATTTCATTGATGAGGGAATGAGTGTTTGCAAAAGCAAGATGAAGTGTCTAAGTTATTTTGCAAAAAAGGGAACAAATATAAATCTGGAAGAAGTATTTAAGCTCATTGTTTCAAGTACGAAGCCACGTGCAGGCGAAAGAAGCCAATACACCAATACAATCAAAAGAGATAAGAGCATGCAGGCTGCACAGGTGGATGAAGCAAATTTAGAGAGTAATTTATTTGTCGAAGAATTGGAAGCAGCACTCAAACAGCATGAGGTGTCCAACGAAGAAAGTGAAGATAATACATGAATGAATTGCGACAATATTTAGAGATTGTATTAGAAAAAGAGTTGCAAAAACTCATTCTTAGCAATCCTTTTAGCAAATCTGAGGATTATAAAAAAATCATCATCGAAAACAAAGGCAAAACCTTTCAGATTGCGAAATACACCGACCAACAGGTGTTTCACGAAAATATAGCCAAAGAAGAACTTCTTGACCGTTGTATTGCATTAGCGGAAAATCATTACAAACAAATCAATGGTATGTCCGCAACAGAGGAACACATTATCCTTGTTTCCAAAAAGGGAAACTGTACGTATAAGGTGAAAAAGACTGCGACGGATACAGTAAAGCTAGCTGCTAAATCACAGAGTCATAATCGTCAGAAAAACTATATTCTGAAAGAAGGTATGAACATTGAACCGTTGGTTGATATGGGCGTGTTTACCAAAGATGGCAAAGTAGTAAATGCCATGTATGATAAATACAAACAGATTAACCGTTTTATTGAGATTATTGATGACGAAGTTTCCAATCTAAAAGTGGAAGAACTAAATGTCATCGACTTTGGCTGTGGAAAATCCTACCTCACGTTTGTCGTGTATTACTATCTTACAGAAGTAATGAAGCTTAAGGTCAATATGATAGGTCTTGACCTAAAGGTAGATGTCATAAAGAAATGCAATCAGGCGGCCGAGAAATACAATTACACGAATCTGAAATTTGAAGTAGGAGATGTGAATGGATTCAAGGCACCATTTGATGTAGATATGGTAATCACGCTTCATGCCTGTGATACAGCTACAGATTTTGCACTATATAATGCGATTCAGTGGAAAGCAAAAATGATTTTCTCTGTACCATGCTGTCAGCATGAATTGAATAAACAAATCAAACCAGATGAGTTAACCATTCTTTCTCGTTATGGTATTATCAAGGAACGTTTCTCGGCTCTTGCGACCGATGCAATTCGAGCAAATCTTTTGGAATACAGCGGATACAAAACTCAGCTTTTGGAGTTTATTGATTTCGAGCATACGCCGAAGAATATTTTGATTCGTGCCGTGCGTAGGCCTATTATGCCAAAGCAGGTAAAAGAAAACATGTTGCAAGAGGTTCATGCAATGATGGAGGAATTCTCTTTCGAACCAACATTGTACAGGCTGCTTGAACTGGATAAAGAGAATGAAAGGCAGAAAGTGTAAAATAATTCTTGACTGTAAACCTTGTTTATACTTTATCCTACAAGGGTAAAGGAGAGAAAAACTATGACAATAAAAGAAGTAGAAGAACAGTTAGGGCTCCAGAGAGCAACGATACGATTTTATGAAAGAGAAAACTTGCTTACACCACAGCGAGGCGGAAACACTTACCGCGAATATAGTGAAGATGATATTGCAGTTTTAAAGAAAATTATCATTTTGCGAAAACTGGGATTTTCTGTTTCCGAGATAAAAGATTTTCTGGAAGAAAATGTTCCATTGCAAGACCTATTGGAAAAGAACGTTCAGGAATTGCAGGAGAAGATGAATGAGTTAAATGGAGCAATCAAAATCTGCAAGAAGATGCAGAGCAGACAGGAAGATTTTGAGAGCTTCAATGAAAATTTTTATTGGGAAGAAATCAAAGAGCAGGAACAGGCGGGAAATAAATTCCTGGAAATCGTAAACGATACGATAAAAGTAGAAAAGAATATTCTCTTGGAATGGTTTAATATAGCAGATGGCAAAGGAAATCTTATAAAAGATAGAAAAGAAATTGTTTTTAATGTAGTAAGTGCGTTTTTGATATATGCAATTGTGTGGTATGTTCTTCAAGGGTTGGCTGGTAATTGGGATATAGAATATTTCTTTATGGGCTTGTTGCAGCCTGTTTTTATGATAATTGCGTATTCCATTTGGGAGGTGCCACTATTCTTCATTGCAAAGAAATGGCCCAAAGCAGCAAAGCTTATTCGAAAAATAGGAACAGGGATTGTTATTATTCTAATCGCCTTGTTGGCATTGATTTTAATCTTCGGAGAACCTGTATCCGTGTAATTTTATCAACCGCTTGTATTATTTTTGTCGATACAAGCGGTTTTTTCTTGACCTTCCCCTTGGGTTATGGTGTACTTTTAGTGCAAACATAAGAAGTGAGGTCAAAGTATGACAATCAAAGATGTAGAAAAGCGAACCGGTTTAACGGCAAAGAGTATTCGCTATTATGAAGGCAAAGGTCTGCTTACAGTAGGACGTAATGAGGAAAATGATTATCGCAGCTATTCTGAAGCAGAAGTAAATCGATTGAAAAAGATCAAGCTTTTACGTTATCTGGAATTTAGTGTAGAAGATGTAAAAGCAATGCTGGATATGGATGTAAAGGATATTGAGAAGATATTGCGACAAAAGGCAGATGATTTTGAAGACCTTAGAGATCGATGTAAAGATAAGCAGGAATTATGTCTTTCTTTGGCAAAGGATTACAAGAAAAGTGATGAAGTCTTAAATCAGGTTGTATCCGAATACAACGAATTTATTGAACAAATTGAGAGTGATGAGATAGCAGAAGCCGTAGAGAGTTTAAAGGATTTGGGAACGCCAAGTTTTTCAATGGTCTTGTTGCAGACACTAATGTTTAGTGGTCCAGTATGGTGGCTGTTCCTTAATATTAGCGATGGAAATTTTGAAGACTTGATGTTGAATGCGGTCTTGGCGGTGCTAGGAACAGTATTAATTACTGCGGCATGGATTTTCTATTTCGTGCAACGAAGCAAACATAAGGAACGCGTAAAAAAGAGAAACAGAGCACAGATTTGGTTATTCCCGATTTTGATTTTAGGATTGGTTCTGGGGTTTGCACTCATAATGGGAATAAATAGTCTTGTACAGAGACTTTTCATACCAGAAGATTATATGTTTTACAGTTATCCCCGATTTGCAATGTATGGAATGATTTTTATGATCATGACAATCGTTGTGGGCGGCGGTTTCCTGCTGGTAGGTAAGACTTGGAATAAGGATAATCCAAGGGAAGATGTTGAAAACGGCTGGCTTTGGATATGGAATCGTTTGGGCAAATGGAAATGGGCTGTAATCGTAGCTATGATGCTGGCAATGTATTGTTGTGTGACTAGTCTTACTGTTGTAACAGAGGATGCAATCATCTGTCATTCGCCAATTCAACCAATGGGTGTGGAATATAGTTATTCGGATGTAGAGCAGATTACGACAGGTATCGGTCAGAAAAAATTCACTTTTCAGGAACACAAACGAAAAGGTGAATTCTACTATCAGATAAAATTGGACGGCAAGACGATTACATTTATGACAGATGCTTCCTCAAATGGGGAGATAGAAAGATACGATGAGCATACCTATCTGTGGTATGAAGAATTTGACCAGAAGTTAGTGGACCTTGGTATTCCAAAGCAGGGGGATATCACTGGTTATGAAAATCTATCTTTGGACCAGGAATATATAGATCGGTTTATTCGTATTATTGAAAATCAATAGAATGTAGAAAGAGGTGTTGCAATGCAGCACCTTTTGTTGTGCATAGGAAAAAAATTTGAAAGAAAACTGAATAAAAAATCGGTTCAAATTCGTTATAGTATATGTAAGGAGTAAAGGAGGTGGAGAAAATAGATTCCAAAGACAATTTTATAAAATTTGTGCACAGCTCACCTATGGGCGTACGAGCTTTTTATGTTTGGAGCAATATTAATTTGGTTTTATAGTTTCTTTCATGCTAGAAATCTTCGTGCCTGCGAAGAGGAAGAATTTCAAAGTTTAGAGGATGATTTTATTTGGTCATCTATTTTTGCGGAAAAAAATATTCAGATTTCCAATCCGCTGGTTCGCAAAGGATTAGCATGGGCATTTATTGTAGGCGGTGCGGTGCTTCTGTGGGATAATTTTTCGAGTATGCTGTATCGTATGATTCCAGATGAATTTTGGAATATATTGGCACCATTTATCCAATCTGTCCCAGAAATAGCAGTAGCTATTTTGATTATTTATATCGGTTTACGTATGATAAAAGGTAAAAAGGAGGAATTAGATAGAAGCTGCTGAAATGTATATGAGAAATGGGATATATTAAAAAACAGCCATCGATTCGGAGAGAATCGATGGCTGTTTATGTATGCATATAAAATTACTTTGTTCCGAAAATACGATCGCCTGCATCGCCAAGACCTGGACAGATGTAAGCATTTGCGTTTAATTCGCGGTCTAAGTTGCCAACGAAAATCTTAACGTCTGGGTGAGCAGCTGCAAGTTTTTCCAAACCTTCTGGAGCAGCGATGATGCAAAGGAAAGTAACGTCTTTGCCGCCACGAGCCTTGATTAAGTTGATGGCATCAATGGCAGAACCACCAGTTGCAAGCATTGGATCTACTACAAAGATTTTTCGTTCTTCGATAGGTGCTGGAAGCTTGCAGAAATATTCGTGTGGTTCAAAGGTCTCTTCGTCACGGTACATGCCGATGTGGCCAACTTTAGCGGTAGGCATAAGCTTTAACATGCCACCAACCATACCAAGACCTGCACGAAGGATAGGAATGATAGCCTGTTTCTTTCCAGCAATAACTGGACACATAGCCGTTTCAATAGGAGTTTCTACTTCGATTTCTGTTAGTTCCAAATCTCTTAATGCTTCATAACCTACTAACATAGCGATTTCTTCGACAATAGCACGGAACTCGTTGGTTCCGGTGTTTTTATTTCTAAGCATTGTAATTTTGTGTTTTACCAGCGGGTGATCACAAATTACGATATTTTCATTTCCGTTATACATAATAAAGCATTCCTTTCTGTTATTAATCTAATATAGATTCTATCTATATTCTTGAGTGTTTTCAAGTGAAATATAGAAATCAAATATGGAAGATTGAATTGGCTTATGGTAGACTAGAGAAAGAAAAATATAAGACAAAGGATGCGTGTATGAATAGAGATATTTTGGATATATCCGATGGAAAATTATATGGCAATAATGACATGGTAAAAATTAGCTGTCATGACTGTGCAGGGTGTTCCTCCTGCTGTCAGGGAATGGGAGATTCTATTTGGCTGGATCCCCATGACGTATCCCAGCTTACAAAGAATCTAGGTAAAACCATGGAAGAGCTTCTTGCAAAAGAAGTGGAGCTTCATGTAGAGGATGGATTAATTTTGCCTAATTTGAAAATGCAGGGAGAGGGAGACGGACACTGTAGCTTTTTGGATGAACAGGGACGTTGCAGTATTCATTCGTTCCGCCCAGGTTATTGTCGTCTTTTCCCATTGGGAAGAAATTATGAAGATGAAAAGCTTACATATTTCGTGCTAAAGGATGCATGCCCAGCACCAAATAAGTCAAAAGTGAAAATCATGAAATGGTTGAATGTGCCTAATATAAAGGCATATGAAAAATTTCTCGTGGAATGGCATGGGATTACAAAACGATTGCGTGGATATTATGAGGAACATATGGAGGAAGAGGCAGTTATAAAAGCAATAAATATGCAGTTTTTGCAGATTTTTTATTTAACACCATATGTAGAAGAAGATTTTTATCAAGAGTTTGAAATACGAATGAAAGAGATAGAAAAACTCCTTGCTAGAATTTAATCTAGCAAGGAGTTTTTTATTCTGCCATAGGAATAAAGATTCCAAGTGCAGGCGGTGCAATGGTAAATACAATAAATAAAATGATGAGGAAAATTAAAATTGCAATGGCAACTTTTACGCTTATCGTGTTGCACTTGTGAGAGACCTTTTTCTCCACCCAGAATGCAAAGGCTACGCCGAGAAGATAGATAAGGATATTCAGCCAAGCAAGCTGGAAGCCTAGGATTCCAGTTATGGTGTAGTAAACCACTACAATAAAAACGAGTCCTGCCAAAATACCTATGGTTCGTGCAGGTAAAAAGCATAGGTTATTTTTCTGCGTGGTGAATAAATCCCAGAGGGTAAGTACAAGCATTGGGAAGAAGAGAAGCTTTAAATGTTCCCATATAGATTCGTTCACCAATGCAAATAAACCCACAATTGGGTTTTCTCCGGATAGTTCATAAGCGAAATGTAAAAAGACGCCCAAATGTACAACAAAGAGATAGCGGAGGATAATACGTGTTCGATTATTCATAATACTACTCCTAATAAAAATGTTCACTAGTAATATATGCAGCTTTCACGGATTTGCTAATTCGAATGAATCTCTAAGTATTTTCATGCTTCAAAATTTACTTCTTGATTTCAAGAATTTACCTGTTAGTCATATGCTATTGAAACGATTCCCTAAATTTGTTATCTTCATTTCAGCAGATAACACTGCTTGCAAATAGATACAACAGAGAGAATTAGGAGGAAAAGAAATGAGTTTCTTAGCAAATATTATTTGGTTTATTTTTGGTGGATGGATTAGTGGATTATTATGGTTGCTCTATGGTGCACTTTGGTGCCTTACTGTTGTGGGGGTGCCTTACGGTATCCAGTGCTTTAAATTTGCAAAACTGTCCGCCTGTCCATTTGGGAAAGAAGTGGAATATGGTACGACTACAGGTTCCTTTTTGATGAATGTCATTTGGATTTTAGTAACAGGTGCAGAAATGGCAATCACGCATTTCATTATTGGATTGATACTTTGCCTTACCATCATAGGCATTCCTTTTGGAATTCAGAATTTTAAGATGGCAAAGCTTGCATTAATGCCGTTCGGAACAAGTGTCGCATAGTAGATATTTTTTAAGAGAAAAACTGCTGTCAAGAAGTTGAAAGTCATTTTCAACTTTAAGGCAGCAGTTTTTGTTGTGTCTGGTTTTGTTGAAATATGTAATAGGTTAAGTTATAATAAAGAATAATATAAGGAGAAATGAGGGATGTTATGGCTTACGAAATCGATGAAATCCGTAAGGTAAAATTAGGCGGAGTAAATCAGAAAATACACATTCGTGGAGAGAAGAAAGAAAATCCAGTGCTATTATTTTTGCATGGTGGTCCAGGAGTGACCAATCGTCACGGAGTACTGGCAAGACACAGTGATTTGTGTGATGACTTTACGATTGTTTGTTGGGATCAACGTGGAACGGGTGGTTCTTATTGGGGTGTAAAAGATGAGACACTGAATTTGAACCAGTTAATCGAAGATGGAGCAGAATTGTTAGAATACCTTTGCAAAGCATTGGACAAAGAGAAAATCTTTATTCAGGGCGGCAGTTGGGGAACTGAGTTGGGAACCTATTTATGTATCCGCCATCCAGAACGTATCGCAGGATATATTGGAAGTGGTCAGGTAGTAGATGGTGTATTAAATGAAGAATTGAGCTACGATTTTGCTATGAAAAAAGCAAAAGAAGCCGGCAATGAAGAAGATATTAAGACTTTAGAAGAAATCGGTAGACCTGTGGAAGGCTGTTATCGAGAAATCTTTGATGGCATGATGACACAGCGTAGAATCATGAAAAAATATGGTGGTCATTCTTTGAAGAGCAATGGCACCTATTGGACAGATACTGCACTTCCAATTATTAAGAGCAAGGAGTATACCTTGTTTGACAAGATTGGTGTAGCGAATGGCTATAAGAGATGTCTGACCTTGATGTGGCCTACGACCTGTAAGTGTAACTTTATGGCGGAGGAAACCAATTTCCCAATGCCATATTATATTTTCCAGGGAAGACATGATAATAATACACCAAGTGCTTTGGTGCAGGATTATTTCGATAAGGTACAGGCGCCAGATAAGGATTTGATTTGGTTTGAAAATTCAGCACATGGTCCAATGGGCGAGGAGCCGGAATTATATAAGAAGCTGTTGAGAGAGAAATTTTTGAAATGGGTGTAAACCAGCGTAAATAAATTTGTCGCATATTTGCGATGGAACGGAGAATGCTATGAAAAAAGAATTAACCACAGCCCAAATGCTTGGTATTTGTCTTGGTGATTTTGCCAGAGCGATTTTGAGTGGGCTTATTGTAACTTATACTTTGAAGTTTTTTAATGTAACACCATCTTCGGGATTGCCACTTTTAATTCCTGCAGGTATGATGGGAACCCTTCGTGGTTTTGGCGTGTTTTTTGATGCGATTACAGACCCTTGGGTAGCGGGATTAAGTGACAATTGCAAGGCAAAAGGTGGACGACGACTTCCATTTATGAAATGGTCTGCCATTCCATATGCATTGGTATGTCTGCTCATATTCTTCCCACCATCCGGAGAAGTGAGTACTGTAAATATTATTTGGGTAGCAGCAATGCTTCTCTTATATTATTTGTTCTCAACATTTTACAATGTGCCATTTAATGCATTGCAGCAGGAAATTGTTACCGATACCAAGAAGCGAGTATTTTTCTATACATTAAATTCACTTATGTTCGTGCTGGGTAGTGCAGTTATCTATGTGCTTCCAGTTATGGTAAGCTCTTTCAAAGCGGGTGGAATGGAACCAATCACAGCATGGAGAATTGCTCTTGCAGTGTTTGCTGTTATTGGTGCAGTGTGCTGTATCATTCCAGCATTTGTAGTCAATGAAAAAGATTATATCGAAACCTATACGACGAAAAAGGTTCCTATGTTAGAAAGCTTCAAGGCGGCGTTTTCTTACAAGCAGTTTGTAATTATGACGGTAGGATATTTGATTATGCAGGCGGGGTTTGCATTCTTTAATGGTGCGTTGCTTTTCTATATTGATACATTACTGGGGTTAAACGAAAGTTTTGCGACAATCGTATTGGCAATCAGTATTGTAGTAGGTATTTGTACCTATCCATTGGTTAATAAATTAGTTCGAAAAGTAGGTAAAAAACCACTGCTTCTCGGTGCGTGTATTAGTTATGTAGTCATTTATTTGGGTATTTATTTCTATGAACCAATATCTAATTTCTTCGGTACACAGCCAATTGAGCCAGGATTTATCGCTTCTCTTGCGGGAGAAGGAGCACAGTTTGGTTCAGTTGTGGCAGCCTTTTTGATTGGTATCGGCGTAGCTTTCCCTATTGCATGTACCAATATTTTGCCACCATCAGCCTTTGCAGATATGGCACAGTATGACCGTATCAAAACTGGTGTGGATCACACAGGTATGTTCGTAGCTTCACGTCAGTTCTGCAACAAAGTAGCACAGGCAGGAGTTACTGTTATCGTATCCTATACTATGTACTTAGGAGCTACCGATGATTATCCAACACAGTTTGGTGTGCAGATGACGGCTCTAATTGCAGCTATTCTTTTAGCGATTTCGGTATTTGTATATGCCCAGTATCAGGACAAAGAGGTAGTAGCATTTATCGATGAATATAATGCGAAACAGAAAAATGGAAATTAGAAAAACGCGATTAGAAGAAATAGACTCTGTGATGGAGGTTTATGCACATGCTAGAAAATTTATGGCAGAGCATAATAATCCAAATCAGTGGAAAAATAATAAACCCACAAGAGAACAGATTGAGGAGGATATTCTGGCGGGAAAACACTATGTGTGCATGGAAGAGAACGAGATTGCAGCAGTGTTTTATTTTGCACATGAAACAGATCCAACTTATGCAGAGATTTATGATGGTAAATGGTTGAATGATGAGGACTATTCGGTAGTACATAGAATTGCATCTTCTGGAATTGTAAAGGGAGCAGGCTCCTTTTGCATGAACTGGGCAAGTAGTCAAAGCAGGAATTTGAAAATTGATACCCATGCAGATAATTATGTGATGCAGAATATGTTAAAGAAATGTGGATTTACCCCATGCGGAACGATTTATCTTGAAGATGGAGAACCAAGAATCGGGTTCCAGAAAATCTGTTAGAAATAGGTCGCACAATGACGGCAACGGAGAAATTTGATGATAAAAGTAGAAAAGTTATCCTACGCATTTCCAGAAAAAGATTTATATAAGGGAGTTTCCTTTACCATTGAAGACGGTCAGCATGCAGTGCTTATCGGCAGCAATGGTACAGGAAAAACTACTTTGGTAGATATATTATTAAATGATGAAAAATATCTTTATGATGGAAAGATTACAAGGGATTTGAATGGCAGAGTTGGATATGTCAGCCAGTATGAAAAAGAAGAAAAAGATAGAGAAATAACCGTTTTTGATTTCCTTGCAGAAGATTTCGTACGCATGCAAAACGAAAATGAAGCAGTATGCAAAGAGATGGAAACCAATTTTGA
>JAFUPI010000064.1 GCA_017481285.1 Agathobacter sp.
CCCTGTTCTTTTAATAAATATGCGGCCACGGAGGAATCTACGCCTCCGGACAAGCCTACTACTACTTTTTTCCTCATAAAATTAGTAGTCCTCTTCTTCCTCTTCTTCGTGTTCACTAATGTCACTAACTGGTTTTTCTAAGCCTTCGATTACGATTCCGTTCTTCTCTGCATAATCCCATAATGCAGCATGAATTGCTTCTTCTGCCAAAAGAGAGCAGTGTACCTTTACTGGTGGAAGTCCATCGAGAGCATCACATACTGCTTTGTTCGTTACATGAAGTGCTTCCTGAACTGTTTTTCCAACGACTAATTCTGTCGCCATACTACTGGTTGCAACTGCAGCTCCACAACCAAAGGTTTTAAATTTCGCATCACGGATAACCTGATTTTCATCAATATCTAAGTAAATACGCATGATGTCTCCACACTTTGCATTTCCTACCGTTCCAACACCGCTGGCGTTTTCGATTTCTCCCACATTTCTTGGGTTATTAAAATGATCCATTACTTTTTCGCTATACATAGTTTTCTCTCCTGTTATTTATTCTGCTTTCTTACAAAGTCTTCGTAAAGTGGTGACATGCTGCGAAGTCTTGCAATAATTTCAGCCAGCTTGTCCACTGTGTAATCAATATCTTCTTTTGTGGTATCTTCAGATAAGGTCAATCGAAGAGAACCATGGGCTATCTCATGTGGCAAACCAATTGCCAAAAGTACATGGGACGGGTCTAATGAACCTGAAGTACACGCAGAACCACTGCTACCACAAATACCTGCCTGGTCTAATAAAATTAACATGCCTTCTCCTTCAATGAAACGGAAGCAGAAGTTTGCATTGTTTGGCAAACGATTGGTTCTATGACCATTTAATCTAGCATATGGGATTTTTTCCAATACCTGTTCAATCAAATAATCTCGCAACTCAATAATGGATTTATTTTTTTCTTCCATAGTCACTGCTGCAATTTCTACTGCCTTACCCATGCCAACAATGCCTGGTACATTGTGAGTACCCGCACGACGACGACGTTCCTGTGCTCCGCCATGGATGAAGGATAAAATCTTCACGCCTTTTCGGATATACATCACCCCGATACCCTTTGGTCCGTTAATCTTGTGGCCACTGGCACTGAGCATATCAATATGCATTTCATCAACATTAATTGGAATATGGGCAAAGGCCTGCACAGCATCTGTGTGGAAAAGCACTCCATGCTTGTGGGCAATTTCACCGATTTCCTTGAGTGGCTGAATCGTACCAATTTCGTTATTTGCTGCCATCACAGAAATCAAAATCGTATCTGGACGAATCGCTGCTTCCAGCTCGTCTAATTTTATCACACCCTCTTCGTCTACATTGACATATGTCACTTCAAAACCATTTTTTTCTAACCACTGGCAAGTGTGTAAAATCGCATGGTGCTCAATACTACTTGTAATGATGTGTTTTCCTTTTTTGCCATACGCTTCTGCTGTCGCCTTAAGCGCCCAGTTGTCAGATTCGCTACCACCGCCTGTGAAATAAATTTCTTCCGGTTTGGCTCCAATAAGTGCTGCTATATTTTCGCGAGCTTCTGCTACCGCTTTTCCTGCAGAATTGGAAAAGCTATAAAAAGCCGATGGGTTTCCATAATATTCTGTAAAATATGGAGTCATTGCTTCCACTACTTCTGGATACACGCGAGTGGTTGCAGCATTATCTAAATAAATCAATCTTTCCATTGTAATTTCCCCTCTATTTTTATTTGTAAATTATTCTTCTGTAATGCTGTTTTGCCAGTCAACCAAATCTTGTAACGTTGTATTGTCTACAACCTCATTCACAGCATCATTCATCTTCTGCCAAAGCATAGCTGATACGCAGGCACCTTTTTTGTCACAACCTTCCGCATCACCATCCACACAGGAAACCGGTGCAATGCTACCTTCTGCCAAACGCAAAATCATACCCACTGTATATTCCTTTGGCTCTTTGGTAAGTAAATAGCCGCCTTGTGCACCACGGATACTTTTCACATACCCTGCTTTGTTAAAAAGAGCAATAATCTGCTCCAAGTATTTTTCTGATATGTTCTGTCTGCTCGCGATATCTTTGACACGAATCTGGCCCTTGTCCAAATTCATCGCCAGGTCAATCATAATACGCAGAGCATATCTTCCTTTTGTTGAAATCTTCATAGTTTTACCTTCGTTTTTAATTCCTACTAATTTACTATACTTTGTATTATGTACTATGTCAACAATAATATACTTACCTGGAGAAATTATTTTCAATCCTTTCTCATATAATTACAAAAATAGCCATGTACCGAAGTACATGGCTATCTTAACTAATCTATTGATTATAATGCACGAATCGATTCTACTGGTTTCTTCTTCGCCGCACTCCATACTGGAAGGAAGGTCGCTACAATTACTGTAACAAGAGCAACTGCGATTAGTACAAGGAGTGAAGTAATTCCAAATACCAACAAAGATGCACTGATTAATGAGATTAATAACTCATTGATTGTGGCACAAAGTGTTATGCTTGCTATCGTAGAAATCGCCACACAGATGGCTGCGATAACAAAGGATTCGGAGAAGAAAATCTTGAATACGTCAAGGCTTCTTGCACCAACTGCTCGTAAAATACCGATTTCCTGTTTTTTGTAAGAAATAGAAATAGATATGAAGTTGGATAAGAGCAACGCTGCAAATACCGCTAATACTATACCTACATAAAGGAATACTTTGGAAAGCTCTTGAATCATGCTGTCTACCATTTCCAGATTACTAATCAGGGTGCTGGTCAGGATGTTTTTACTTCCGTCTTTGCCATATTCCTGATTCTGATAAATATCCCAAAGAATCTCTGTCTGTTCGTCAGAATGGTCATATGGCAAGAAAATACTTCCGTATAACGCGTTTTCTGGTACTACATAATCCGTAGAATATTCAGAATAAAAAGACATTCCTTCCTTCTGATTTTCCCAGAACCCTTCGGCAACTGCATTGGAGAAAAGAATTTTATCACTATCCTCACCTTTTGTGGTGTTCCAAACACCTGCTACCGCAAATTCTTTGACTTCTCCCATTTGCACGCCGTCCCAGTCATTAAATAATTTCACAGCCAAGGTCAACACTTTACCGTCTTTCTGAATTTCAGTAAGAAGCTCTTTGTATTTCTGCTCTGTTTCTTCCTCCGTAAACTCATGGAACTCCCATTTATTGGTCTGTTTATTTTCTACATCTATACCACCAGTCATTAACTGAATTGTCAAATTTTGAATCTTATTTGCTTGCTCTGCTCTTGCCTCATCTCCTTCTTCCATAGCGGCATTTGCCTCTTTGCTATAAAGTTCGGAAACCAAGCTATAAAACTGTGCACGTGAAAGGATGACCTCATTGGCAGCAAGCTCTGTTTTACCAGATACTAGCCAGGAAATCTTGTCAGCAGTCACATTGTCCTCAAAACCGCCATATCCTGCATTTGCCCATTCTGGAAATACATAGTTATTTCCCGTTCCAAAATCCATTGTAACTACCATTCGCTGATTGGTAAATTCATCCATGCTGGAAAAATAATTTTCTTCGCTCTTGGCAAGCATACAATCTTTTGTTACAAAGGCTATCAGATGCAAACCATCCTGTAATTCAAACTGGAAGCTGCTATAAAGCTGATAGTCGGTGCCATCCGACTCCTTTAATGCTTCATATTTTTCTGGAATCTCGCCACTGTCTATAATTCCTACAACAGTATACTGATCCCCGTCTATTGTAACTTTTTTCCCAAGCAAACTCTCTGGAGAAGAAAGCTCGAGTATCTTGCCTGTAGACACATCATATGCCTTGCAGTTAAACAACACTTCTGCACTATAAGAAGAAATACAGATTTCATCATCTTTTTCAGGATATCTGCCATTTATCTGCTGACGCAGTACATTTCCCTCCTGTAAGTAAGCAAAAGAGCTAATGCTGTTTACCCAATACTGAATCGCATTGGACTGCACATTATAACTACTCCATGAAGAAACACCACCAAATGCATTCGCACCAAAAATTTTGGCATATTTTACTAACTCTTCCTCTGTCAGAGGGGTCTCCATAGAAAACTCATATTCATCCTCAATACCATCGAAGGACGTTTTTTCGGTTATGCTGTAAACCTTGCCTAACTTAATCATGTCATAGTTAGAATCCTGTACCGACTGCTTGAAGGTAGCCTCACTATCATAAAATGTCATCGTGGACAAAAGTCCAAAGAAGGTAAATGCTACGGTACAAAGCAGAATCGTAAATGCCAAACGAATTGGTTTCGTTTTCAAACTGGACACACCAATACGCACGGCATGGCGAAGAGGTAATTTTGAACGGATAAACTTGCTGTCCTTTGGATTGTATTCCTTTTTCTCGAAAGGAAGTTCTTCGGAGTTTTTGAAAACTTCTTTTTCCCCATTGTCTTTAATGTGACTTACTTCTTTGAACGCTTTTACATCTCTCTCGCCTGCTGCAATGATGACATCTTTATCCGTCTTACTTAAAAAAGCTTTGATTTCTGCAAAATCTGCATCATTTAAATCTGCACCATTTTTCACACAGAGGGTATCGCCTACAATACTGATATTTTCGGTAAGGGCCTGCTGCTGTTCCTGTGTTTTGGTCACGTCGGAAAGAATCTTACCATCCTTTAACTCGATGATACGGTCTCCATACATTTCTGCAAAGTCACGGTCATGGGATACCACGATAACCAGCTTCTCTTTGGAAAGCTTTTTCAAAGTATCAAATACCTGCTTGCCTGTCGCAGAGTCCAAAGCACCAGTAGGTTCATCCGCCATAATAATCTCTGGAGATTTTACCAAAGCTCTTGCAATGGCAATTCGCTGCTTCTGACCACCGGATAAGGTATTTGGCTTACGTTTCGCAAAGCCAGTCAAATCTACTTGCTCTAGCAAATCTGCAATCACCTTTTTATCCTTCGGCTTGCCCTGCAACTCCAACGCCAAGGCAATATTATCCTCAACCGTAAATTCATTTAAAATATTGTATTCCTGGAAAATAAATCCCACATATGTATTACGGTAGCTGTCAAAATCACTCTGGCTGAATTTTTCACTGCTCTTGCCTTTTACCAGAATCGCACCGCTGGTTGGAGCATCCAGCCCACCGCATACGTTTAAGAGTGTAGACTTACCACTACCACTCTTACCTAATAAGAAAACCATTCCTTTTTCTGGGAAAACGATGGATACGTCATCTAAGGCCTTGACGTCCGCACCGCCCTTGGTCTTATAAATTTTGGTTAAATGTAATGCTTCTAACATACTGCATCTCCTTTCTGTTAGAAATTTCCTGGATACATTGTTGCACAATTACCATGAATTTACAAGGAAGATAACCTTAAGATTGTCTTAAACTTGCAGGAAATAAAAAGGCTTCTTGCAAAAATACTACAAGAAAGCTTCCATTCCTTCATAATGCTACCATCCAGGCACCCTCACGGCACATGAGATGGTCTGCTTATGGCTGCTGTATTCCTACCCTGACCAGGTTCACAGGTCCCATTGCGCAAGACCCGAATAGCAGCATTATAAAGAAATCACTTTCTTGTACTATTTTTACAAGAAGCTCGGTGCTTAGTATATCCCATCGCTCTATACGTTGTCAAGTTTTGCCTGCTTCTTTTTTTCACGAAGCTCCTGGAAAAAACCAGACAACATCGTAGAACACTCTTCCTCCAAAACCCCTGTCTCCATTTCCACCTGATGATTGAACTGTTTCATCTGAAGCAAATTGATGACAGAACCTGCACAGCCTGCCTTGGGATTCATGGAACCAATGACTACTTTTCCCAAACGGGACTGCACGATAGCTCCTGCACACATCTGACATGGCTCCAAGGTCACATACATGGTGCAATCCTCCAAACGCCAGTCGCCTGTTTTTTTGCTGGCTTTTTTGATGGCAGATATTTCTGCGTGAGTTAGTGTGTTTTTGTCTGTATTTCTTCTATTGTATCCGCGAGCAATAATTTTATCATTCTGCACGATGACGCAGCCAATCGGAACTTCCTCTATTTTATATGCTTTTTGGGCTTCGCGAAGTGCGGCTTTCATATATTTTTCGTCTTGTGTCATAATTTCACGTTTCATCCATTTCTATAAAATCTTCTTGCATCTAGCAACAGAAGTGCATTCATGTTATAATCTACCCATATCATACCAAATTTTTGAAAGAAGGCAAACATGTTATTACAATATGAAACCAGACGACTGATTTTAAAAGTGCTCGGACCAGATTATTGCAGCGATGTATTGCGATTTTATTTGAAAGACCGTGCGCTTTTCGAACAATACGAGGCAGACCGTAGCCCGAACTTCTACACCGAGGGACATCAACGCAATATTCTCCATTGTGAATACGGATTAACCTTAAAACTTACTCAGGTGCGTTTTTATGTATTTTTAAAAGAAGACCCTGAAACCATCATCGGAACTGTTTGCCTCTATGATATCTCCAGTGGTTACTCACGTGCAGAAATCGGATACAAATTCTCTAGTAAACACCACCATAAAGGATATGCGACAGAAGCAGTGGAAAAATTAATCGATATCGCATTTTCAGAACTCAATCTCCATCGTCTTTGTGCCCGCGTACAGGAAGATAACGTTCCTTCTATCCGTTTACTCGTAGGCCTAGGCTTTGAAAAAGAAGGAATTTGTCGTGATTATCTTTGCCTGAATGGCATATGGACAGACCATTTACAGTACAGTCTTATCGCCCCAACCTTACACCTTTAACTCCGCGAACCAGCAGCCGAAGCATCCTACTACGGCTTCCTGGTTCTTTTCTTTTGGCGAACCAGCCGTAGACTGGTTTCTATCTGCCTCTACCATCTCCGATGGAATCTCTTCGAACGACGGAAACCCAAAAAGAATCGCCATAACCGCTTCCGGCTTTTCAAAAATTCCTGGAATGCCCAGCGAAAGCTTCTTTTTATCTTCCTCCATTTCCTTTTTAAGTACCAGATACCCATAGTTCCAGAACCCATGTACCAGGAAACTGTTGGTCGCAAGGTGCCAATTGGGGCTAGGAAGGTCACGAATCTGACTTAAATCTATTTTTTCATACGTGATGGAATTATTTCCATCCGTCTCGGAAAGACGGTCGGTTACAACTTGCTCCTGATTTTCTTCTTGGAAATCTTCCGCCACTGACAAAGTCATTTCTGAATTTGACTGCCTCTCCCATAAATCCTCCTCTGCTACACCCTCCTCCGAAATCGCCATCCAAATATGAAACTCGCCACTCGCAATCGCTTCTTCATACGTATCTTTCCAACTGCTTGCAATATATCCGCCACTCTCCAATCGGATTCCAATCCCTTCTATATCGTTTAATGTAGCACTGCTTTTCATTATATTTTCGGTTTTCAACTCAAAAGAAACATCACTCTGTCCATTTAATATTTGTGTTTCGCCTAACTCAATTCCTATCATCTCTTCTTTATATATAAGTGCATATATTCTTCCCACATCCTTGGAATGTGAAATATTTCTGATATATACTTCCATTTTGCAGCTGTCTTTCTGTACTTTCATGCGGATAAAACCCACATTCTTTCCTTTATTTCCTCTTTCACATTCATATAAATATGTAACAAATCGTTTCATGACTTATTTTACTCCTATTCCATTATTACTAGTTTATGCAGGTGTTTTTTATTCGATTAAATAATTTAAAAATTATGTTGACATTTCATAAAATTATGCTATATTGATATTAGTAACAGTTCCTATTATCGAAAAAGAAAGGAGATTTACTCATGATAAAACACAGTCGTCAACGCGATGCTATACGAGACAACTTAATGAATCGTTGTGATCATCCTACCGCTGAAACGGTGTACATGGATATCAAAGAGGACTTTCCAAACATTAGCTTGGGAACTGTCTACCGCAATCTTTCCCTACTGTCGGAGTTAGGCGAGATTCAAAAAATTTCTACAGGTGCAGGACCGGATCGATTCGATGGAAATGTAAAACCACATTGCCACTTTCAGTGCAAAATGTGTTATAATGTATTAGACATTCCATTTGAATATCCAGAAGAGCTAAATGCTCATGCATCGAAATCCTTCCCTGGTATTATTGAGGGAAACAGCATACAGTTTTATGGACTTTGTCCAAACTGTATGAACACACATTAATTTGAACACAATTTAATTATTATTTATCTTAAGGAGGACAAGTATTATGTCAAAATTTGTATGTACCGTATGTGGTTATGTTCATGAAGGAGATAGCGCTCCAGAACAGTGCCCAGTATGTAAAGTAGGACCAGAAAAATTCGTAGAACAGGCTGGCGAAAGAGTTTGGGCTGCAGAACATGTTGTGGGCGTAGCTCAGGGTGTTAGCGAAGATATCCTTATGGACCTTCGTGCAAACTTTGAAGGCGAATGTACAGAAGTTGGTATGTACCTTGCTATGGCTCGTGTAGCTCATCGTGAAGGTTACCCAGAAATCGGTCTTTACTGGGAAAAAGCTGCTTGGGAAGAAGCTGAACACGCTGCTAAATTCGCAGAATTACTTGGTGAAGTAGTTACAGATTCTACAAAGAAAAACTTAGAACTCCGTGTAGCTGCAGAACACGGTGCAACAGAAGGGAAAACAGACCTTGCAAAACGTGCAAAAGCTGCTAACCTCGATGCTATCCATGACACAGTTCATGAAATGGCTAGAGATGAGGCTAGACACGGAAAAGCTCTTGAAGGCTTATTAAAGAGATACTTTGGCTAATCAATAAATACAAAAGAAATTCATTGGAGGATTTGAATATGTCTAAATACGCAGGAACAAAAACAGAAAAGAACTTAATGGAAGCTTTTGCTGGCGAATCTATGGCTCGTAACAAATACACATATTTCGCTTCAGTGGCAAAAAAAGCTGGTTACGAACAGATTGCAGCTATTTTCCAGGAA
>JAFUPI010000065.1 GCA_017481285.1 Agathobacter sp.
AACCATTATTCACAAACCAGCAGTTATGATTCTGGATGAAGCTACCGCAAATATCGATACAGAAACGGAACTCTTAATTCAAGATTCCTTAGAAAAGATGAAAAACATCGGTACGATGCTTATCGTAGCACACCGACTTTCAACGATTCAGCACTCCGATAATATCATTCTTCTTTCCCACGGCGAGATTATCGAGCAGGGAAATCACCAGGAGCTGTTGGCGAAGAAAGGGCAGTATTATCATCTGTATACACTGCAATTTAGTAAGCAACAATTAGAACAGAAATAAATTTAGTAGACCACCGCAAAAATAAAATTGTGGTGGTCTTTTTGTGATATTTTTTAAGGCTCATTTGTTATCATAATAGAAAGAGCTTTTTCAAAGAAAAGAAGTACTTCTTGGAGGAACACCATGGAGAAAAACAGATACATATTGGCAGTAGAGAATTATAGTAATACTGTGTATCGTGCAGCGTACCAATATTGTGGAAACAAAAGTGATGCAGAGGATGTAGTTCAAAACACGTTTATTAAGCTTTTACAAGAGAAAAAAGACTTTGAGAGTGAGGAATATTTAAAACGATGGTTAATTCGCGTTGCAGTAAATGAAGCAAAGAATATCAGCATGTCGTTTTGGAAAAAACGTATATCATCTTTGGAAGATAATCAAGTTGAAAAAACGTATGAGTTTCATAGCAATGAGCAAAGTGATTTGTATGAAGCCGTCATGCATTTACCTGCAAAATATCGCATTGTGGTGCACCTGTACTATTTTGAGGATTATTCGACAAAGGAAATTGCCGAGATTTTAAAAATAAAAGAAACGACGGTTCAAACACAATTGATGCGTGCACGAGGAAAATTAAAAGAAATGTTAAAGGAGGCGTGGAAAGATGAGTAATCGAAAACTTTTTAAAGAAACTTTTGAGCAAATGGAATTATCGCCTGAATGCTGCAACGAAATCAAGAATATGGAAAATGTGAAACCAAAACGAAATATTTTGAAATATGCGACCGCTGTTGCGGCAGCATTAGCTGTGGTAATTCTTTCCGGCAATGGAATTTGTTATGCGATGACGGGTAATGGTGTCGTGGAAGAGGTTGTCAAACAATATAAGAAATTAACACAGGAAGAGATAAGGGTAAATAATGACAAGTTATCCGACGAAGTATCAGATGCCTATGTAGGAGAAGACGGAATGTATCATTATGAGTTTACAGACGGCTCTTCTGCTGGGATTGTAATTGAAGAGCCAGAACATACCGCGGTATTTTCTTTTAAGCAGAAAAAAGAAGGTGGAGGTACATTTTATAGTATAACGGCATTTGTAGCAGAATTAAAGGAACAGAATGGAAGAATCATTTTAGATATCGTAGAACCGATTGATATTACAGAAGATTTTGCAGATGGCGTGGTAGAAGGCACTTTTGTGGAAACATGGAAAGTGGGAGACTTGGATTATGAAGCATCTTTTGCATATCGTGTAGAAGGAACATTAGAAAACTATACCTTTGAGGCATGGTGGATAGAAGAATAAGAAATGATTTTATAGGAAATGGCTGTCGCAAATTTATATTTGCGACAGCCATTTTACTATTTTGTCACCTTATCGTAAGATTCCCATTGTATAATAGCCTTATTAAGAAATACAGGAGGAATTCACTATGCTTAAAATGATAGATGTGGGAATGAAACGACGAAGAAAAGAGACATGGTATGTGTCTTTTGTAACGTTTATTGCAGTGCTTTTTATGACAGGGCTGACCCTGTTTCAAAATATAATGAATAGCTATGTGTTTTCCAGCAATTTGCACAACTATGGCGATTGGGTGATTTCATCGGTAGGGAGAACTTGTAGTCATCCGTATCTTATGACGGAAAGTTTTATTAAGACAGGACAGGTTTTGGTCAACGCAGAGGGAAAATCATTAGAGCTTCGTGCAGGCATGGCGGATGAAAACTTTGGGCGTATTTACGAATCTGTTATATATGAAGGTAGAATGCCAGCAGCAGACGGTGAGATTGCAATGGATGTGTCTGCACTTGCAATGCTCGGATATAGTTATGAATTAGGACAAAAGATACAGGTACAGGTTTTAAACGAAACTGGGGAAATACAGTCGGCGGAGTTTTTGCTGGTAGGTACATTAAAAAACTTCTCGGCGATTTGGAATGTACACCGCTCTTTTCCTTTACCAAATTTTTTGGTAAGAGAAAAGGATTTTGAGCAGTTTTCTTTGGAAGCGTATACGACATATTTTTATCAGTTGAATCCAATGTATGAAGAAATTAATACCAGTGAATTTGCAAGCAGTTTTAATCCAGTGGCAGAACAGCAAGCGATATATCCACTGACCTACAACCATTATGTATATGAAAATAAGATATGGAGTACTTCGGAGATGTTTGACCGCGTGACAGGAGCAATCATGCTGATTGGTGTGCTTGCGATTGGATATTTGATGGTGGCGTATACAGGAAAACGAAGAGAGACGTATTATCGTTGTAGAAGTCTTGGTGCATCGAAATTTCAGATTCGAGGAATCGTGTGTTTCGAATGTATGCGTATTACGATTCCACAGATTATATTGGGGCTTGCAGGAGCTTACGGAGTGGCTTTCCTAGTATGTAAAATTGTGCAGTTGTACCAATTTGCCGTAGACTTTGTCGTAGATGGAGAATTGTTTGTGAGTCAGTTGACCTCTGCTTTTCTGGTAGTTGTGTTGGCTATGGTGGCAGCACTGTTTAGTGTGAGCGATAAACGGATTGCAGGAAATGTGGGACAGGTGAAACCTTCTAAGTATAAAAGGCTTCGTAGAATTGTAAAACGTGCCAA
>JAFUPI010000066.1 GCA_017481285.1 Agathobacter sp.
ATTTTATAATCCTGCCCATATAAGAGAAACAACGAAATCATCGTAAGGGTGTCCGTATGCACACAGACATATCCTGCAAATTGTAAAACCTATGACAGACGGAATATATAATAAGAGCCCACATCATGTTTCTTAGAAATTCACGTTTTACTTAACAAAGAGAAAATGCCCCTGCGAGAGCGAAGACTATATATTTCGAAATATAAAAATAAGGGCGTCGACAAATTTATATTTGTCGACACCCCTTTTGTTTAGATGATTGCCTGTATGTAAATATCTGGATTATGTATTAAGTTCAAGAAACTGTTGTCCTTATGCAACTGCACGATAGGACGGGTGAGTCGCTCATTGATGAAAATGATGCGAGCAGTTTCATTATTGCTTAAAAGAACGTCACTGTTTAAGTATGTGTTTGCGATTCTCTGTAAGAATGGTGTGATATATCTAGGATGATATTTCTGCAAGCCTTCTTCTTCAAAGAAGGAGATAACTTCAAAAGGACAGAGCCCGCTTCGATAGCAACGGTCTGCAGTCATGGCATCGTATACATCTGCAATTGCTATGATACATTCAAAATCACCTAATTTGGTAATGTCTAAGCCAAATGGATAACCAGTACCATCACAGCGTTCATGGTGGTGGAGTGCGGCCTGTTTTACACGCATATCTAAATCCTGATTCTTTAGAATATCATAACCAAACTGAGCATGCATTTTGACGAAAGTATATTCCTGTGCAGTAAGCTTGCGTGGTTTCATCAATATTTCATCTGGAATCTGGCATTTTCCAACATCATGAAGCAGTCCAGCGAGTGTCAGTAAATCCAGAGTTTCTTCGTCATAGTTACTCCAGGTACCGATGAGGCGAGCAATCATGGCTACGTTTACCGAATGGGCAAAGGTAGAGTCATCAATCTGCTTCATAGAATGGAGCATACCGAAAAACGAGAAATAGCCTTGATTTTTATTGAAAATTTTAACGGTCTCGTCAATCAAGGATGGTGGATCTACATGCGTGTTGCGTAGAATAATATCACTGACTGAGTCCTGAAGCATATTTACATTAGCGGTGTAATCTTTTTTGAAGACTTTGTATTCTTCAGATTTCAGAATACGTTCTAACTGTGTGGTCTGAGCACCATTACGATTTTCATAAGCTTCGCGGATTTCCATTGCCATTTCGCCATCGTATATATTCACTTGTTCGATTGAGTAGAACTTAATATGAGAAATCATCTGGCGGCTGAGAAGAGAGTCCTTACGAACAATAAGCTGTCCGGCTTTGGAGTATACATCATCAGAAACCATCATACCGATTCTCAAGTTCTCGGTTTTTACAAATGGCATAATTTTTCACCTTTAAAGCATAATTTTACAAGTTAATATTATATCTCTTTGGTACGGATTGTCAATCACAGATAATAGAAAAGATTGTAGAAAATTGGTATACAAATGATGGAAAAAAAGGTATAATAAATGCGTAAGATGAAAACCATAAAATACATTAAGAGAAGTGACAAGAATACGGAGGCAGCATGAATTTAACGGTTAAAGAAGGAAATTACCTTGCATTAGGTGCAAAAGTTCTAAAAAATCAGATTACATTTACATTTGAGGGGGAAAAGGAAGATTCCTGTCGTGTCGTTTTGATTCATAAGACCACGAAAGAAAAGGAATACGTTTCTGTTCCTGCCGAATTCTGCATGGGATCATTACGTTCGATTACAATTTCTGGAATCAATCCACAGGAATACAATTATTTATATGAAATCAATGGTAAGGAAAAGTTAGATCCTTATGCTACGGTAATTGTTGGTAGAGAAATCTGGAACGATGAGACACGTAAAGCGAATAAGTATAAGCTTTCCGCTGGCTTTGATGGTGTGGCATTTCCATGGGGAAATGATACGAATCCAGAGATTGCGAAATCAGAGATGATTATGTATAAGCTCCACGTAAGAGGCTTTACCATGGGACAGAAGACTGCAGGTAAAGGGAAGGGGACTTTCCAGGCAGTGAAAAATAAAATTCCATATTTGAAGGATTTGGGCGTAACAACCGTAGAGCTTATGCCGGTATATGAGTTTGAAGAAATGCCTATTCCAAAGGAATTAGAGATTCCAGATTATGTGAAATGGCAGCCAGAAGCAGAAGATATGATTCAGCCGGTTGTTTTAGAAACGGAAGTGAAAAATATCAATTACTGGGGCTATGGCGAAGGCAATTACTTTGCTGTAAAGGCATCTTATGCTTCAGAACCTGCCAAAGCAAATGTAGAATTTAAGCGTTTGGTAAAGGCTCTTCATGAGAATGGTATGGAATGCGTATTAGAATTCTTTTTCCCAGGGGACACCAATCATAATTTGATTATGGATGTGCTTCATTTCTGGGTGAAGGAATATCATGTGGATGGTTTCCATTTGATTGGTACAAGCTTGCCAATTACCAGCATTGTGCAGGATCCAGTGCTTAGTAGAACCAAGATTTTTGCAGAAGATTTCTTTGGACAGTATGATAGTCGTCGGAAGTATAAGAATCTTTATATTTACAAAGAAGAATATCAGTATGCAGTTCGCCAGTTGGTAAACCATTATGATTGTGATATTCGTGAATTTGCAAATCAGCAGAGAAAGCAGGGAGATAACTACGGATTTGTAAATTTCCTTGCTAGTAATAATGGTTTTACCTTGGCAGATTGTTTTATGTACAATGACAAGCATAATGAAGCCAATGGAGAAGATAATCGTGATGGCAATGATTATAATCTTACCAATAATTTTGGTGTAGAAGGTCCTACCAGAAAGAAATTTATCAATGAAATTCGCCGTAATCGTATGCGTATGGCATTTACGATGCTTATGTTTGCTCAGGGTGTGCCATTGATTATGGCAGGTGATGAGTTCGGTAATACCCAGGACGGCAATAACAATGCTTACTGTCAGGATAATGAAATCGGATGGGTAAATTGGAGCCAGTTTGCCAAGTATAAAGAAGATAGAGAGTTTATAAAATCTTTGATTGCATTCCGTAAAGCACACGGAATCATTACAAAAGAAGAACCATTCCGATTCAATGACTATCGCACCATGGGAGCACCAGAGTTCTCTTATCATGGAGAAAATGCATGGATTTCTCAGTTGGACCCAGGTAGAAGAAGTCTTGGTATGCTTTATTATGGAGCATATGCAAAGGATGGACAGAATAAGGAAGATATTTATGTAGGTTACAATTTCTATTCAGAAGAAGTGAAATTGGCATTGCCTATTTTGAATCAAAAGAAATGGTGTTTGGAAGATGTAGAATTAAAGGACCAGCAGTATGTAATGGTGCCATCTCACAGTATTCGTGTGCTTAAGAGCAAGGCTGTTCCAAAACCAGTGAAATCAAAGAAAAAGGTTGAAAAGAAATAATTATGAAGGTATGGCAGCATTTTCGCACAATTACTGCCCACAAAATCCTGGTGTTAAAGGGATGCTTTCGTGTTGGTCTGTACAGACAGGGATTACTCCATGATTTGTCTAAGTATGGACCGACAGAATTTTGGGCAGGGTGCAAGTATTACAAGGGGTATATGAGTCCGAATAATGCGGAACGTTTTGAACGTGGATATTCTTCGGCCTGGCTTCATCACAAAGGCAAGAACAAGCATCATTTGGAATATTGGATTGATTATGGTGCTGGTGACCAGGGCGGTGAAGGGACACAGATGGTAGGTATGAAGATGCCAATCAAGTATGTGGCTGAAATGTTCATTGACCGTGTCAGTGCTTCAAAGAATTATCAGAAGGATAAGTATACGGATGAAAGTTCTTTGATTTATTATAACAATAGCAAGGAGCATTACATACTGAATCCGGATACCCGGGCGATGTTGGAATATTTGCTTACTATGCTTTGGAAATGTGGCGAAGAAAAAACCTTCACCTTTGTAAAAGAGGAGCTTTTAAAAGGGAAGGTTCCTTATGACAAAACGGAATTAGATATGAGGAAAAATGCACTTTAAATCTTCTGGAAGAGGAGATGCGAAGTGCATTTCTTTTTTTGTAATTGGATGAATGAAACTTAGGCTTGCAGAGTGCAATGCTTGTCTTTTGCAAAAAGTATAATCAGGATTATATAAAAAGTCTCCAATGATGGGATAGCCTAGATGCTTTAAATGGACACGAATTTGGTGTGTGCGTCCAGTTTCAAGTTTTAGTTCTGCCAAAGATAGATTTTTCTCTTCATCATAAGCAATTCGAGTATAATGTGTAACGGCATGTTCGCCTTTTTCTAAGTCTACACAGCGTTCAATGGTAGAGTCGGACATGCGGGCGATTGGAGCATCAATGGTGCCACTTTCTGGTAGTTTCCCATGACAAATTGCAAGGTATGTTCGTTTGATATCTTTAGTGGAAACCTGTCGGCTTAAAATGCCGCCACTCAGAAGATGTTTGGCTACAATGGCGAGTCCGCTGGTGTCGCGGTCCAATCGATTAATGGCACGGAAGGTAAATTCCTTTCCCTGTTCCTTGAAGTAGTACATAAGTCCGTTGGCAACAGTTCCTTCATGGTGGTTCATGGAAGGGTGGATAGGCATATTGGCAGGTTTGTCAATAACCAGAAGGTCTTCATCTTCATAAACAATGTTTAAAGGGACATAGAGTGGTTCAATGCTGCTTTCAGCCACGGTTTCTACGAGATGTAATCGCAGAGTATCTCCAGTGCATAGTTTCTCA
>JAFUPI010000009.1 GCA_017481285.1 Agathobacter sp.
GCGTTCATCCTGAGCCAGGATCAAACTCTCATGTTAAAAGTTTAATCGGCCAGTCTAAACTGGCTTTTCCGTTAATTCAGAAACAAAATCTGAATTTACTGTTTAAAGGGTTTTAATCTCTCGATTAAAACGTTCGCTGCGAATCTTTCGATTCGCACCTTGAATTATACGATTGACAAAGTCAATCGTCATGTTCTCTTTGAATCTTTCAAGGTTTTTCACTGTTTAGTTATCAATGTTCATGACCGTTTTTTCGCGGTCAGCTTGATAAATATATCACGTTGTTTTTTCGTTGTCAACAACTTTTTACAACTTTTTTAAAAATATTTTTCAAGCAGCGGAGAAGGAGGGATTTGAACCCTCGCGCCGCTATTAACGACCTGCACCCTTTCCAGGGGTGTCCCTTCGGCCAGCTTGGGTACTTCTCCAAAAATAAAATAAGAGTTCGCTTGCGAACTCTTCGTGCGCGAGCGGTGTTGCAAAGCAACTACTCACATTTCCGCGAGCTGCACATCCTCAGCGGAGCGTTTTTTCGCAGAAAAAAAGACCCACAATGTGAATCTTATTTTATATGGTTGTTACTTTTTTGCTTTTGGGCAAAAAAATAACGGAGAGGGTGGGATTCGAACCCACGTGCCCTTGCGGACAAACGGTTTTCAAGACCGCCTCGTTATGACCACTTCGATACCTCTCCGTACACTATGAAGCGCTTCAAATCAGCGCAGAACTTATACTACCATTAAACCAGTCTAATGTCAACAACTTATTTTAAATTTTTTTAAAAAATTTTTATACACGCAAAAATGCCTCTGCAATTACCAAATCTTCCGGTGTGGTAATCTTGATATTCCGGTAATCTGCCTCTACCATCTTAACTTCATGATCTGTTGCATATTCCAATACCATGGCATCATCAGTAATCTTTGGAAGTGTCCATCCCTCTTCTTCGTCCTGTATGATACTTTTATACGCATCATATATAATAGGAAAAGCAAAACACTGCGGAGTCTGCACCTGCCAGACATATTGGCGTTCTGGTGTATCGGTAACGTAAGCTTCCTCGTCTACTATTTTGATGGTATCTTTCGCCAAGACTCCCGCAATCGCTGCTTCTTCTTTGACAACGGCATCTTTCAAGCGTTTAATAACTTCCTGCGAAATGAGAGGACGAGCTCCATCATGTATAAATACATAATCTGCATCCTCCAACACCTTTAAGCCTTCAAACACAGAATGGTAACGCTCTTTTCCACCTGGTACAACTGCAGCTACATTCTTTAATTCGTATTTTTCGACAATGTTTTTCTGGCAATATTCCACATCATCTTTTCCACATACTAATACTATAGAAGAAAAGCCAGCATCTTCAAATGCTTTTAAACTATAATAAATCACAGGTTTTCCTGCTAAATCCATATATTGTTTCGGAATATCGCTCTTCATACGACTTCCTACTCCTGCCGATAATACGATTGCCGCATATTTACTCATAGTCTTTTCCAAACCTTCCTTAATATAAACAACTATCACTCACCAAGTTTTAAATTAGGTACTGCATTCAAATCTAATCCTGCACGTTTGCCTGCCAGATAATCATAATATCCTGCAGCACCAATCATCGCTGCATTGTCTGTACAAAGAATTGGAGATGGGTGATAGAACTTCACACCTTTTTTCGCACAAGCCTCTTCCATCGCCTTGCGCAAGGTTCCATTGGAAGCAACGCCTCCTGCAATAGCAAATTTATCCATCTGATATTCATCAATCGCATGCATTGCATGTTCTACCAACACGTCTGTCACTGATTTCTGGAAAGAGGCTGCTACATTCGCCTGATTGATTTCTTCCCCTTTCATTTTGGCTCCATTTAAATAGTTCAACACTGCTGATTTTAAACCACTAAAACTAAAATCATATACTCCATCTGCAACCTTCGCTCTTGGGAATGCGATTGCATCCGGATTTCCTTCATGGGATATTTTTTCAATCTTTGGGCCGCCTGGATAGCCTAAGCCAATGGCACGTGCCACCTTATCAAAAGCCTCGCCCGCTGCATCGTCTCTGGTCTTTCCAAGAATTTCATATTTGCCATAATCTGCCACACGTACTAAATGCGTATGTCCGCCTGATACCACCAGGCATAAAAATGGTGGTTCCAAATCTTTATTCTCTATATAGTTCGCACTAATGTGGCCTTCAATATGGTGTACACCAATCAATGGAATATTACGAGCAAAACTGATGGCCTTCGCCTCTGCTACGCCAACCAAAAGTGCCCCTACTAATCCTGGACCATAGGTAACAGCAATGGCATCAATATCATCCAATGTCATCTCTGCTTTCGCAAGTGCTTCTTCAATCACCTGATTGATTTTCTCAATATGCTTTCTAGAGGCAATCTCCGGCACGACCCCACCATATAAAGTATGCAGATCTATCTGAGACGAAATTACATTGGAGCGCACATCACGACCATTTACAACAACTGCTGCTGCGGTTTCATCACAGGAGCTTTCGATTGCCAGTATTTTGATTTCTTTTTCTAAGTTCTGATTATTTGTCATCAGACTCTTCTCCTTCTACCTGGTAAAATGTGATAATTTTCCAACGTCCATCTTCATCCTGTCGAAGCACAAATTGTTGATAGGTATATGCAAACTTTCCATCGGTGTTCATAAAATAAGAAGCCTTCACATATGCCAATTCATCCTTTTCACCATCTTTATCATCCGTCACATATTTTACATCATTACTACCACAAACATCCGTGCTTACCAGCTGTTTTTTCGCCTGCTTATACTGCTCAATATCCGACACTACAGAATTATAGTAGGTATCACGAGGATTTACCAACAGCAAATCATCATCCATAATACCAATCATCTGATCCACCAAATCATTCAACTGTTTCTCGGTAGGTTCTTCACTTCCATAGTAGCATTTTACAATTCTGTTATAGAATTTCACTACCTCTCGTGGTGTCTTTGGATAATTATTTTTCAAATCCTTTACAATTACCTTTTCAATTTCTGTTAAATCTTTTTCATTCTCTTTCTGGTCTTGTGTGAAGAAAAAGAATCCTGCACAAAGCACACAAATACAAGCAATCGCGATTATTACGTATTTAACATTTTTCATAGCTTAATCCTCCTGAAATAAGAGTTCTTTGGTTTTGCCATCTTTCCCCAAATGTGAATTTGAAAAAATATTGCGAACCTCAGGCATATAATCTTCTGCACGCACCAAGGATGGTGAAAAATGAGTCAACCACATTTCCTCTACCTCTGCCTGCTTCGCCATCTCAGCAGCTTCATAGAAAGTCATGTGCTTGTACTGTTTCGCCTTTGCCAGCTTATCCTTTTCTGCATACATACCTTCACAGATAAATAAATCAGAGCCTTGTGCAGCATTTACAATGGATTCTGTCGGACGGCTATCTGTACAGTACGTAACCTTGATACCTTTTCGTGCTGGTCCCAGCACCATATCCGGCGTATATGTTACACCTTCATGTTCCACAATCGTGCCCTTCTGCAATGGATTCCAAAGTCGCATTGGGATTCCATTTGCCTTGGCACGTTCCACATCGAATTTTCCTGCACGTTTGATTTCAAAAGAATATCCATAACAAGGCACATTATGTTTAACTTTAAATCCATGGATATGATACCCATTGATTTCGAAGTACTCATCTGCTTCCGTCATCTCAATACATTGAATCTGAAATGGAAGTTCTGGTGCAATCGTTCGCATCGCATTTACGACACGTTCCAACCCCTTTGGTCCAATGATGGTAAGAGGCTCTGTACGGTCGGCATTTCCCATAGTAAGCAAAAGTCCTGGCAAACCACTGATATGATCTGCATGAAAATGCGTCACACATAACACATCAATTGGGTTAAAGCTAAGTCCAGCTTCTTTGATGGCAATCTGGGTCCCTTCCCCACAGTCCACCAAAAGGCTGCTGCCATTGTAACGCAACATCATGGACGTAAGCCAGCGATATGGCAGGGGCATCATGCCCGCTGTTCCTAAAAGACATACATCTAACATTTAAATTCCAACTTTCATAATTATTGCATCTTCTACTGGATGCTCGTAAAATTTCTTGCGGATTCCAAGCTCCTCAAATCCCATTTTCTTATATAAGGAAATGGCTGGTGCATTCGAAACACGCACCTCTAAAAAAATACTTTCTGCTCCCGCACACTTTGCAGCTTCTTTTGCCGCTGTCACGAGTCGCTCCCCATAACCTCTTTTTCGAAATGCCGGAGAAACTGCAACATTCGTAACGCTCGCCTCATCAAAGCTGACATACATCCCCATGTAGCCTGTGACAACGGACGCTTCCTCACACACCAGAAAAATCGTATCTTCACGTAAAATGGAGTCCTCGAAACTCTTTTCACTCCACGGAAGAGAAAAACATTCCTGTTCTATCTGAACAACTGCTGTTACATCCTCCAAAGCCATCTTACGAATTAACATATTTTAAAATCTCTTTCTTTTTCTGCTCTTTCACGTTCCGCCTGAGACAATCTCAAATACTCTGGTTTGTGTTCTCTCGCCGATTCCACAACTCCTTTTTCATAAAGCACTTCTCCCAAAGCCGCAACACTGGCAGCTCTTTGAATATGACAAGTCGCCGGTGCAAAGCTGTATGGCACTGTCACATTTTCTTCAAGATAGTCTGCAAACACTGGTACACCATCTCCCAGGAAAATCACTTCTCTTCCCTGCTTATTTACTTCTGCCACTACCTCGCTGATATCCACCGCACACTGTGGCACAACTGTATGAAGTTTTCCATTTTCGAAGGTATATAAACCAGTATATGCCTGCTGTCTACGGGCATCCATCAATGGACAAATCAGTTTGTCTGTTCCCCATAGATTGAAAGCCAACGCATCTACCGTTGGCACGGGGATAATCGGTTTATCTAAAGCAAGACCTAATCCTTTTGCCGTAGCGGAACCAATGCGAAGTCCGGTAAAAGAACCTGGCCCCTGAGAGACTGCAATCGCATTCAGACTATTCAAATCCAGCTCGATCATCTTTGCCAGTTCATCGAGCATTGGCAATAGTGTCTGCGAATGAGTCTTCTTATGATTCATGGTATATTCACCCAAAAGGGTATGATTTTCTGTAACTGCAACACTGGCAACCAGGCCAGAGCTTTCAATTGCTAATATCTTCATGATTTTAGTCAACCTCTTTATTTAAAATTCTCGAATTGTGATTTTACGATAGTCAAACCCTTTTTCCAAATCTTTTTCAATCGTAATTTCTTTATGGTGTGTCGGAATGATTTCCTCAATAAGATTCGCCCACTCAATCATGCACAAACCTTCTCCATAAAAATAATCCTCATAACCAATTTCATCCATTTCTTCAATATCTCCAATGCGATATACATCGAAGTGGTAAAATGGCATGCGTCCTTCTTCATACACCTGCACAATGGTAAAAGTCGGACTGCAAATAGACTCTTCGATTTCCAAACCTTCCGCAATCCCCTGCGTAAACACAGTTTTTCCCACACCAAGGTCACCAATTAAAGTGTAAACATCGCCCGGCTGCGCTTCTCTTCCCATTTTTCTACCCAGTTCCAGGGTTTCTTCTGGCGAAAAGCTTTCTATTATTTGAATTTGTTCCATATTTATTCTAAACTCCTGTTTATTTCATTTTGATACGGTATTTTTCTAATTTCGCATGTGCCAGTTTGGAAAGCTCTGCATATTTATCGCCCACCTGTTCCAATGGCAAAATATAAGCATTGATTCGATTGGTGTAGACCAAAAGTAATTTTCCGGAGGTTTTCATCTGGAAAATATTTTCCCATTTGAATTCTACGCTTTCCTCTTCTACGGAAACACGAATCACATCTTCTTCAAATTCATAATGAAGCATCTTAGAAAGAGCATTGTTCTCGTCCTTCACTACCTTGTTCACACGCATCCATAAGGAACCCGGAACATACACTAAAAACACGATTCCCATACCTACATAAAGGAGCGTGGAACCAATACTTACCTCACCGTAGGAAGTTACCGCATAGGCAAACACCAAAATCGGTAACACAATGGACAAAATTCCCTGCATTCCACGATACGCCTGCATCATATTGAATTTGTATAAATCTTTTGCATCTATTTTAATATCAAGTGTTACTTTCATTTCTTTCTCCAAAATAATTTCTAGGAAACCACATAGCTTTCCACTTTGATTTATTATAGCATTAGTTCACAAAAAAAGAAAGATATTCATAGCTTATAGGTGAGGAGAAAAGCAAAAAGAGTGCGATTCACCGAATCGCACTCCAACCGCTAACTTAGGATTTTATTTTTTATCTAATAAAAACACAAATAGCACTAATATTATCATAGCATTTTTTCACACGTTTTTTAACTATATCAAGCATTTGTGCAAACCACTCCTGTGGTGTATTTGATTTGCAAAGACATTTTATCATTTCATCTTCGTATATATATTCCCAGAATCCATCGGAACACAACAAAAATGAATCCCCACATTTAATTTCAATGGGATCAAATCTTTGCGAAACACTGATTTCTGATTTAAGTCCCAATGCTTTTGTAAGCTTGTTCCTATCTTGATGAAACCGAATTTCGTCAGGTTTTATTTCTCCTAAATCAACGCACGCTTGCGTAACTGAGTGGTCTCTTGATTGTATTAGTACATGCTTATCTCTAAAATAATACAGCCTGCTATCCCCAACATTGAAATAATTAAAATATCCATTTCTAACAAACGCTGCCACAATGGTTGTTGCCATATCACCCATTCGGTTCGCCACAACAACTTGATTAACATCTGATATTAGCTCATGTAGACCCTTATTATCAATGGAAATCATTTCATCCGCCTGATTGATTATATACTCAACCGCTAATTTTGATGCTGTTTCACCATTCGAATGTCCTCCAAGTCCATCCGCTAAAACAAATGTGTCCTCTGTGATTGCAACAAAGTCCTCATTATTTTCTCGACCACCCTTATCGGTATATTTGCAAATAAAACATTCCATCCTATATTCCTTATTGTGCCTTTACTGCGAATTTGTTTTTCTTACTACCAAGACAGAATGTATCTCCATCTTTAAGCTCTACCATCGTCTCGGCATCAATTTTCAGCACATCATTGATATATGTTCCGTAGGTACTACCCAAATCCACCAACTTAATTTTACCATTATCTAACACCAACTGGCAATGAATCCCTGATACACCTTCTGCATCAAGCGGAAATACAACTTTACACACTTTCGAATCTCTTCCAAACATTAGTTTATCTTTCAGGATAAACTCTTTGCCTTCGAGACTTCCACAAATACAGCTTACAATAACCAAGCCATCAGAAACTGCAACCGTCTTAGAAATATCATTTACCATTACGGTTTCAGAAACTTTATCGTTTTTGTTAACTGAATTTGATGCTTCTTTCTTATTTTTAGACTTCTTAGAGAATAACATTACAAAAATTACTGCTAATAAAATAATATCAACTATAACAATAGCTACAATAACAATTACTCCCTTAATATTAACATCCGTTGTTAAAGTATATGGTATTTCATCATAATCAATCAATCTGGTTAATTCATCTATACATACAGCGTAGTTCGATTCGTCCCCACTTGTATCTGTAATTTTAAATGTATTGATACCTACAACTTCACCTTTGCTATTAACCAACGGACCGCCTGAGTTTCCTGAAGTAATTTCCAAATCCAGCATATATACATCACGTTCACTAATCATTGTCTGTCTGGAAATCATTCCACTAGTGGTTACTATTTCTGTCTTATCATATCTTTCATAATCTGTTCCAACTGTAGCTCTTGCAGGATAACCTAACGCATAGAAAGTTTCACTTGTGTTATTCTCAGAACTTTGTCTTAGCTTTAATGGCTTGACTTCATTAGTTGATTCAGGCAAGCGTAATACAGCTATATCTTTTGATTCATCGTGTCGATAAATCTGTGCAACCATATAACGATTTGCCGCTGCTGAGAAACAAACCATTACTGAGTCTGCCTTTTCTCCTGTATAAGTATCAAATACAACATGGTAATTTGTAACTATGTACTCAACTGGTTTTCCATTTTCACCAATCGCAAACCCTGTTCCTGTTCCAATATAAGTTCCATGCTGAGAAACGATATATACTACCCCATCCTTTGCATTTGTATAACTGTCTGGCATTTCATTATGAGGATATACAAATACTGACATACATATTGTAAAGACAACAATAATTGCCGCTAAAACACCAACTAAAATCTTTTTGTTTTTCATAGATTTTTTCCTTTCTAGTTTTCCTTACCAGTTTCTAGTTTCAAAAACATATTTATAATTCCAACTATACCAATCACAATAATTATAATTGAATTGTGGTCCGAACGTTCCTGTTAAATAGTATGGATATGCATCATTCGCTTCTGCATAATATTTTGTCATTGTTCCATATGGATTACCATCTGTCCATGAATTGCCTGTTAAAATTATTATCCATTCACGTCCTGCGTTTCCGTATTCATATGCCGGTGGTGCATCTGCTTTGGCAACACCCGTATCACACACATATGAACTCCAATCGGTTGTACTAAACGAAGGTGCCTCTTTATATGCAGCACAATCTAATTTTACTACTGTACCCCAGCCATGCAGATATCCATCTTTCCATTCTCCCTCAACTAGATAATACGTTCTAAAGCCTTCCGTACACACACTCTCTTCCCAAGCTCCGAATCGGCCATAGCCATTTGGCATACCATCTTTCCATTCTCCTGTATAGTTTACAACATACGACTCAACTTTTGTTCCATAATAACCGCTAGAATGAGTTAAATCCATATGGATTACACATTCCCTATCTGTAACCCAAGTTTCCTCTTCTGGCTCTTCCTGTGTTTCCGGCTCCTCACTTTCAGATGGCTGAGGTGCTGGCTCTTCACTTGCCGGCGGCTGCGGTGTTGGAGTTTCGCTTGCAGGTGGCTGCGGTGTTGGAGTTTCACTTACCGGTGGTTGAGGTGTTGACTCAGTTTCTGGCTCTTGACTATCGTCTTCAACATTTCCTTCTCCAGAATTCTCCGTATTGTACTCTTCTGAATCCTCTTGCACCGATTCACTTGTTGTGTCCTCACTTTCTTCCGGTTGGTGCGTTGAATTATTTACAGTATTATTATTGCCACCATTATTAACAACTTGATTATTTCCTCTAGAAGAAGACAGTATTACAATTCCAGCTACAGCTACAACCAGCACTATCAAGACCGCTGCAATCGTCATAATTCCAGTTCTGCTCTTTAAGAAAAGTAATATAGGCAGTTCTTTTTCTTCTTTATTCTGCACATCCGTACTGCTTATCTGATTCTCCGTCATTCCCACTGCCACTGTAGCTTGTATTTCATTTGAATTACTATGTACACTATAATCTCCGGACACTGCTACTGTAAGTGGAATTTCTTCTTTCTGAGCTAAAACAATCGGTGCCGGTATAATATCAATCTCTTTTAATGCCTCCTTAAGTTCTAATACAGATTGATACCTGTCAACCGTTCTAATTGCTAAACATTTCTCTAATATTGCCCATAATTTCTCATCAATACCATACTCTGTAGCATCGCCTATCTCCGGATTCTCTATACGCTCTGTTGCATCATCTGGAACTTTTCCCGTTAAAGCATACAGGCAAGTTGCTCCAAGTGCGTATATGTCCGTCCAAGGTCCTTGCTTCCCCTTTCTTTGGTATTGTTCCAATGGCGCAAACCCCTGTTTCAAAATAACAGATAAGCTCTTTGACTGTTCTGCGATAACCTGTCTCGCCGCACCAAAATCAATCAGCTTAATCTCTCCATTGTTGCTGATATAAATATTATCCGGTGAAATATCTCTGTGCATAACATTAAGATTATGTGTTATGAACAATGCATCTGTAATAACATTAAGGATTGTTACGACCTGTTCCTGTGAGATTTTACCTCCATGTTCTTTTATATAATGCTTGAGATCACACCCCTCTAAATATTCCATTACATAATATACTGTACTATTTTCATAAAAGAACTCATAAACACTTACAATATTTGGATTTCCATTAAAACGCGAAACGGTCTTTGCTTCTTCAAAAAACTTTTCTGCACCTGTACTGAAATTTTCTTTCTGCGTTGCATCGGCTAATGTCATTTGCGTAGTTCCAGTATCTCGGTGTGCTATGCCATTTGGATAATACTCTTTAATCGCAACTATCTTTTCCATCTGCATGTCATATGCTTTGTATGTTACACCAAAACCACCTCTACCGAGAACCATACCAATATGATAACGCTGTTTTAATACCGTTCCTACCGGCAATATCCCCGCTTCTGGATGATATTGTGATTTTTTGTATCCACAATTACTACATGGTTCATTTTTCAAATTCCAAAAACAATTATCGCATAGTTTCTTCCCTTTTATATTCATAGATTCCTCCTTTCCGTGTTTGTATCCTAAATTTTGGAAATATTATAACATAATCTTCTTTTTTTTACACTAATTTTAACACAAAAAGCGCAATTCAAAGAATTGCGCTTTAACACCTAATTTATAATCTCTATTTTCTACCTTTTAATATCGGTGATAGTGGTTTGTACACCCAAATAGTAAGTATAGAAATCATCGTTCCTTTGATGATATTTAATGGCCCTACACAAATAATTACAAAAGTAACAATATCCGTAATGGAAGCATTAATCGCACTTCCCATTGCAATAATCGACTCAAGTGGAATTCCATATAATTTTGCAAATGCTGGAATTAAATAAATCGCGTTAAACATGGTACCGAAAACTGCCATACATATTGTACCTGCCACGCAGGAAATAATGGCTGAAGTCTTGCTCTTTTTCAAATGATAAATGATGGTTGCTGGGAGAATCATCGTACATCCAACTGCAAAGTTTGCCAAATCTCCCACAAATGCAGTACTGGTTGATTTAATGAACAGCTTAATCATTACTTTCAAAAATTCTGTTACAACACCTGCTACTGGTCCAAAGGCAAATCCACAGATGAGAACTGGAAGTTCACTAAAGTCCAATTCATAAAAAGGTGGGGCAATCATTGGAAGTGGAAATTCAAATAACATCAAAATTCCCGCTACCGCAGAAAACATACCAATCATAGCAATCTTTCTCGTGGTAATGATTTTTTCTTTTACCCCGCGTTTCTTTTGGATAAGGCGTTCTGCCACATAAGCTAACGCAAAAACGCCAGCAATTACCAGTGCAAAAACCAGTACGAATCCTACGTTTTCCGCTGCCTGTTTCAATAAATCACTCATTTTTCCTCCTTTTTCTTCAAAGTGGAAAATTTAGGAATCAAAAGGCCCTGGGTACAATATACCCAGGGCACGAAAATCCATAATCTTTTCCTCTCTCATCCAGACTATACTGTCGGTTCTGGAATCTCACCAGATCGGCCTCATGCAATGCATAAGGTTCGCAGACTTTACTGCCGGTGGGGAATTACACCCCGCCCCGAAGAATTAATATTTATTTTACATAAGTATTTTATGCTACCAATACTGATATGTCAACACAAAGCTTCTCTTAAGAAATTATTGTATCAATGAATTTCTTATCTATTTTCGTAATTTGATATTCCTTGGCAACTGACACCAGCTTTTTAAAACATTCTTCCAAATCACGGATTCCATCTCCGCCATTCACAATGATGTATTCCATCATTTCCTTGGAAATATCCCAATCCTGAACTTCGTATTCGACAATCCATTCTTTTATGTAATTCATACAAACAGATACATATTCTGTGTCCATTCCGTTTATCATAATTATTCACCTCATCTAAATCATTTCCATTTTACTCTTAATAAGATTAATAGTCAACTCTAGGAAAGTTTTATTTTTTATCTTTTTCTCTTGCTAAAATACTGTATGAGGAAGGATGTGATTGTATGAAGAATTTAAAAGAATTACGAAAACAAAATAACCTCAGTCAACAAAAACTTGCAGATATTTTGCATGTTAGTCAGCAATCCGTTTACAAGTATGAAAACGACATTACATCCCCTGACATTGAGACCTTAATTCGTATGGCGGATTACTTCAATACATCCATTGACTATCTCGTCGAGCACACGGACATTCCACACAAAATTGAACCGGTGAAGGAAACCATGTTGAATGAGGATGAATCCAAATTAATTGATAATTATCGCAAACTGTCTTCATCTCAAAAGAAACTCGTGCAAGCAATTACCGAGGAATATATTCGCGATTAATTTTATTGGGCAAACATAAAAGGGATTGCATCCATTTGGACGCAATCCCTTTCTTAATTTAAAAATCATAATTCATTACTCGCGGAATAATCTGTGGAAAATACTATAAAAGAAAAATTCTATCAAAAGCATTCCCACTCCAATTACTACATATACCATTGCCAAGCGCTGAATATGATTACCAACGCCCGCTTGCCATATAATATCGAATGGGCTTCCTGGATTTGCTTTTTCCAAATATTTCTCCTCAGAAATCTTTTCCTCATTCGTTCCTTTTTGGTATAAAACCATTCCGTCATCTGCAACTGCCATATCCGTAGATTTCATCACATGGAAACGTTTTATAATATCAACTGGAAACCCATCTAAGCATACAATTCTTTTTTCGTTGTCTTCATTTATATATTTCACATAATAATCATTATGTCCTGCATTATTGATTCCTACAATATCACAATCTTTAAAATATGCTGTGTTTCCTAAATTTTCATAGGATAGGTCTTTATCTGAAATTCTATAAATCAAAAAATTCTGCACTAATACAACCAACACAATATTTATAAAAAAAACTGCTACCCATATAAAAATTGACACTTGAGATTTTAATGGTTTTGGGAACAAACGACGAAACAAGGTCCCTGAATTCCAATATACAGAATCACTCATATCATTCACCTCCTTCTTCCAATTCCTCATTTAAGAAATCCAAGTCAAAAGGTTTATCTAGTTCGGTGGATACATATCCCCCGTTTTTCTTTCGTTGTTTGACACATTCGGTCAATAAGTATTCTATCTGGCCGTTCACAGATCGAAAATCATCCTCTGCCCAAGCTGCGATGGCATTGTAAAGCTTAGCAGAAAGACGAAGCGGAACCTGTTTTTTCTGATTATCTGCCATAGCTTAATACAGACTTCCTGAATTTACAATTGGCTGAGCCTCTTTGTTGCCACAAAGTACAACCAAGAGATTAGAAACCATCGCTGCTTTTCTCTCTTCATCCAATTCTACTGTATTTTTCTCACTGAGTCTTTCTAATGCCATTTCTACCATGCCCACTGCACCATCCACGATGAGTTTTCTAGCATCTACAACTGCAGCAGCCTGCTGACGCTGAAGCATTGCTGCTGCAATTTCAGGTGCATATGCTAAGTAGGTAATGCGTGCATCTACGATTTCAAGACCAGCCTCCTGAACGCGGGACTGAATTTCTTCTTTGATACGGTTGGCAACAATATCGCTGGAGCCACGAAGGCTGCCATCATCCGCAAGTCCATCACCTGTGGTATCTACGTTTGGAGCCACATCATAAGGATAAATACGAACAATATTACGAAGTGCACTATCACATTGTAAGGATAAGAACTCTTTATAGTTATCTACATTGAAGGCAGCTTTGGCAGTATCTACCACACGCCACATAACTGCGATACCAATTTCTACCGGGTTACCTAAGCAGTCATTGATTTTCTGCTTGTTATTGCTCAGAGTCATAATCTTAAGGCTCATACGGTTTCCTGTCTCTACTGCAAGCATTTTTTCACTGGTGCTTACATCGCCACTCTGTTTCAACGAAGTATGTGCCGCAGGATTTACCGCTGCACAAAGTGGATTTACAAAATAGAAGCCTTCCCCCTTTAATGTGCCGTAATATTCACCAAATAAGGTAAGCACCAATGCTTCCTGTGGTTTTAAAACCTTAAGTCCCGCAAAACAGATACAGGAAAGAAAGAACCCTGCAATAGATAAGAGGATAAGCACTACACCTAATGCGCCTTCTGCTGTCTCTGTCATGGTAATACCACCCACGAAACCTACTATAGATAAAACCAATACCAAAATAAAGAATAGCATCATTGCTAAACCATTCTTTTTATTCGTCAACACTTTTTCCATATACTCTACCTCCTTGTATATCTCTTTTGATACTTAAATGATATCATTTTGATATCATAATTACAAGCGTAAAATATAACAAAAAAAGAGTTTGTATATAGTGCAAATCAACTATATACAAACTCTTATTATTTTACATATTGGCTAACTCACAAAGCTCGGTCAGCATCTTTGGCAAATCGGTTGCCATGTTTTCATCACTAAACTGGCAAGTACCTACTTTCTTGTGGCCTCCACCATTATAGCGAAGCATCAAGCTTCCAACGTTTACATCAGAAGTACGATTCAAAATGCTGTAACCTACTGCTGCAGAACAACCTGCACCGCCGCGTCCGCTTACAATCCATGCAGAAATATTCTGTTCTGGATACATACTGTAAATCATGAAACGGTTACCTGTGTAGATAGGGTCTACACCACGAAGATCGGTAATGATGACATTACCTTCGGTTCTGGTATGCTTCGTCACCATTTCTTTGAACTTCTCTGTCTGTTCGTTATAAACTTCAATACGCTCCTGCACGTCTGGCAATGCAAGGATTTCTTCTGTCGTCATGGTGCGGCATGCTTCCATGAGTTTTTCCATCAGCTGATAATTGGAAATAGAGAACTGTCTCCATCTTCCAAGACCTGTTCTTGGGTCCATAAGGAAGCCAACCAAAATCCAGCCTGTAGGATTCATCACTTCATCGATGGTTAAATTACCAGAGTCTACCTTGTCAACCGCTTCCATCATATCGTCAAACTGTGGGAAACGTTCTTTTCCACCATAATATTCATAAATGATACGTGCACAGGAAGGAGTGATACGGCTTTCTCCTTTGTATTTGCCTTCTAATTCTAATCTTTCGTGTTCGCTGGAATGATGGTCGAACCACAAACCACAGCCTTCTACAAAAGGCACGTTTGCAAGAACATCATTTTCATCTACTGGAACAAGACCATCCTGCAAATCCTTTGGATGTGCAAATTTCCAGCTGTCGATGATACCAGCTTCTAACAATAATGCACCACATGCAAGTCCATCAAAATCAGAACGTGTTACTAATCTCATATGTATTTCCCCCAATCATAGTTCTCCAAAAATGATATAGATATAGTGTATCATAAAAATGGATTTTTTACAATCTGAATAAATAGGCGAAGCATTAAATATTTCGCATTGTTAACTGAATTCTCTGTTTCTTCAAATCCACACTCATAACCTTTACTTCTACGATATCCCCTACGCTAACCGCTTCTAATGGATGCTTAATGTAGCGGTCACAAATCTGTGAAATATGAACGAGACCATCCTGGTGCACACCGATATCTACGAATGCTCCAAAGTCGATAACATTACGAACTGTACCTTTCAGTACCATGCCTGGTGTTAAGTCCTTCATTTCCAAAACGTCGCTACGAAGGATTGGCTTTGGCATGTCTTCACGAGGGTCACGAGCTGGCTTTTCCAATTCTTTTACGATGTCCTGTAACGTAAGTTCACCGATACCAAGCTCTGCTGCCAGTTTTTTGTAATCGCTGACTTTCTTAGAAATACCTGCTACGGTACGATTGGTTACATCGTCTAAGGTGTAGCCCAGTTTTGCAAGAAGTTCTTTGGTCGCATCATAGCTTTCTGGATGTACACCTGTGCCATCCAATGGATTCTTCCCACCAGCAATACGCATGAAACCTGCACACTGCTCGTAAGCTTTTGGTCCGAGTTTCGCCACCTTAAGAAGTTCTGCTCTGGACTTAAATGCACCGTTTTCTTCACGATATGTAACAATATTTTTTGCAATCACTTTTGTGATACCAGAAATGTATTCTAAGAGAGAAGCGGAGGCGGTGTTTAAGTCTACCCCTACTTTATTTACGCAGTCTTCTACGACTCCACCAAGTGCTTCGCTCAATTTCTTCTGATTCATATCATGCTGGTACTGACCAACACCGATTGATTTCGGATCAATTTTAACCAATTCTGCAAGTGGGTCCTGCAAACGACGTGCCATAGAGGTAGCACTACGCTGCCCCACGTCGAAATTTGGAAACTCTTCTGTCGCCAGTTTACTTGCAGAGTAAACCGACGCACCTGCTTCATTTACAATGATATACTGAACCTGCACTGGAATCTCTTTCAAAAGGGATACAATTACCTGCTCAGACTCACGGGAAGCGGTTCCATTTCCAAGAGAAATCAATGTAATTTTGTATTTTGAAATCAATTTCTTTAATACAGTTTTGGCTTCCTCTACCTTATTCTGTGGAGCTGTTGGATAAATAACCGTGGTATCCAAAACTTTACCTGTCGGATCAACTACAGCTAATTTACAGCCTGTACGAAAGGCTGGGTCCCATCCAAGCACAACCTGTCCTGCAATCGGTGGCTGCATGAGGAGCTGTTCCAAGTTTTTACCAAATACTTTGATGGCTCCGTCTTCTGCTTTTTCCGTTAAGTCATTACGAATTTCACGTTCGATGGAAGGTGCAATCAGACGATCATAAGCATCTGCGATGGCTTCTTTGATAGCATCTGCACATTCTCCTTCATGAACAATAATCTTCTTTTCCAGGTACGCAATAATTTCATCCACTGGTGCTTCGATTTTGACCGTTAAAATCTTTTCATTTTCCCCACGGTTAATTGCAAGTGTTCTATGACCTGCTACTTTAGATAAAGCTTCGTCAAATTCATAGTACATTTCGTATACAGACTCTGCTTCTTTATCCTTTGCAGAAGAAATCAGACGTCCTTTTTTCATCGTAAGTTCACGAATTTTCGTACGATAATCTGCGTCGTCCGAAATCATTTCTGCGATGATGTCTTTTGCACCAGCAATCGCATCTTCTGCAGTAAGCACTTCTTTTTCTTCGTTGATATACTGTGCTGCCTCATCTGCAAGCGGAGTTTTGAGCATCTGAAGCATGATAATATTTGCTAATGGTTCTAAGCCTTTTTCCTTCGCGATGATTGCACTGGTACGACGTTTTGGTCGGTATGGGCGATATAAATCGTCTACCGCTACCTGTGTTTCTGCCGCCAGAATCTGTGCCTTTAATTCTTCGGTTAACTTGCCCTGTTCCTCGATGCTGGCAAGCACCGTCTGTTTTTTATCTTCGAGGTTACGAAGATAAGTCAGTCGGTCAAACAGGTTACGAAGGATTTCGTCACTCAATGCACCTGTTGCTTCTTTACGATAACGTGCGATGAATGGAATCGTATTTCCTTCGTCAATCAGCTTTACCGCTGCCTCAGCTTGTCCCTTTTTGATTCCAAGTTCTTCTGATAATTTTAAAATAATATCCATGTAATACCTCACTCTCATTAAAGATTGCACTCGTGCAATCTTTTGCACGCGAGCGGTGTTGCAACGCAACAACCTTCATTTCCGCGAGCTGTGCATCCCGCGGAGCGTTTCATGAGAAAGTTTTTTCTTTCTCATGAAAAATTTACTTCCTCTATTATAAACGAAGTGGTACAATGATTTCAAGGAATACTATATTTTTAAGGAATACAAAATGGATAACAACTTTAACCCATATAGCAATCCACCGGAAAGGGGATTGCCAAACGATTTTCAAAACAATGATGCACCGCAATTTCGACGCGTAATTTTAAAGCCAAACTATTTCGAATTATTCGCCTTGGGATTTGCGCTTGCAAGCTTGTTTAGCTGCACTATCATTTATACCGCATACCTGTTTGCAGGACTTGCGATTCTATTCGCAATGCTCTCACGTGGTGCACAGATGAAATTCAGTCCACGTGCGAAAAAGAGCATTTTCATCGGCATTTGTGGCATCATTCTTGCTACCGTTATTTTTGTAGCCTCCTTCTTATTCCTGTTAGAGGAATACGGAAGTATCGAAGGCATTCTTCGTGCCGGAAGCGAGATGATGGGAATCGACTTTGAAGAAGAATTTGGAATCTTATTTGAATAAATAACATTTTATACATAAAGGAAATTGGAAAGGAGGACACAAGATGAACGTAGGTGCAATCGGCGGATATACCCCAATTTCATATATCAGCCCATACTCGAACGTAGCTGGTGCTGCTAATATCGGGAATGTAACTGGTGCAGAAAAGGTCTCACCAACGGAAGCTGCTAAGGCTGTAGATGGTACACAAGCAGTTGACAGTAAAAAAGTTGCTAAGACAGATCCAAGTTATGAATGCGAAACTTGCGCGAATCGTAAGTACCAAGATGGTTCTGACGAGAATGTGTCCTTTAAATCTGCTACTAATATTGCCCCAGAGGCAGCTGCATCTGCTGTACGTGGACATGAACAGGAGCACGTGGCCAATGCTTATGAAAAAGCGAAACAGGATAATGGCAAAGTAATCTCTGCGTCAGTCCAGATTCATACTTCCATCTGTCCAGAATGTGGCAAAACTTATGTATCTGGTGGAACGACCCGTACACAGATAAAATATAGCAACGAAGAAAACCCATATCAGAAAAACTTAAAAGATATGCAGGGCGGATTTCTTCGTGGCATAAATTTGGATATGAAAGCTTAGGAGTACTATGAAACGAGAAGTAAAAGAATTGAAACGAATTGCTCGTGGAAATCTCCAGGGAAATTTCTTGGAGCTGATACGAGCATTTGTTTTTTGTAATTTAATTATATCTCTCATTGAAATGCCATTTTCCATGACGAGAAACGAAATACTATTTTCGACACAAAATATTATTTATTATGTTGCAGTTATTCTAATCACGGTTGCATCTGTCGTTTTGACCGTTGGACAATATTGTCTGCACCTTGGAGTAGCACGTACTGGGGAACTACATTTATCCGAAATGTTTTATCCGATTAAATACGATTCCAATCGATTGATTATTGCAGAAGCCATTCTGTTTGTCATCCGACTTGTAGCATTGGCTCCTGTTATAGGTGCTATTGCAATTATCTATTTTTATGAAGAAATAAATATGTATCTTGTGGCACTCGGACTTAGCATCATCGGCTGTGTCTTGACTGTTTTGGTAGAAATCACTTTCGGATTAACCTATTTCGTATTTATTGACGGAGAGGAATTATCTGTCATGGAAGCACTGAAAGCCTCTATCCAACTGGTAAAAAAACAGCGTGGTCGTTTCTTCTATATGCAGCTAAGCTTTATCGGTATGTATCTTTTGGTTCTGTTAACACTTGGTCTTGGTATTCTTTGGGTACAACCTTATGTGATGCAGACTACTACACTCTTTTACCTTGATACAAAAGGGGAGTTAGATGAAGTATTAGAGAATCGTAAGAAAGCCAAACCTACGCCAGAACCAGTAGCATTTGATAGTTATGCATAATGGAATATTAGATAAAATTTAAGGGGAGCCTTACGGCTCCCCTAATTTATGCATATCTATGTTGTAATCTTTGTAGAATTTCAAAATACTCTTCTTCCGAATACTCTGTTGGAATCTGCTCCTGCTCTAGCTGTTCTTTTAATTTTAGCAAAGACCAATTATTCTCCCTAACATATTTTGCAAGCTGACGAAGTATTCCTGCATGACACCAAAACACATTACTTACAATATCTTCTAGTGCCTGTCTATCTGCTTCTTCCAAATAACCATCATAATTATCACGGAAAATAAGACTTGCTGCATCTTGGGTAATTGGTCGCAGGTGATAACATTCAAAACCTTCGATTTGACATTCACATGACGTTGCAAGAATTGCCGCCGGAAGATTGCACAAACATTTCAACTCGTGCTCATCAATGCCCTTATCCATTCCATCCAAAATAACAAGATTTCGTTGTCCTTCTGGCATGGAAACAGTCTCTATTTCCTTCATCTCTTCCTGCAAAAAGACCGCGATACCATCCACCAAAGCCTCTTCCATACAAATCTTCAAAAACTGTCGAATCAACTCTGTTTTGCCACTTCCACCAATTCCACTGATTAAGTATTTCCCGCCCTGTGCTAACATCTCGCGAAGTTCAAAGAGCTCCACCTCTCTTCCAAAGAAATGCCCTTGTTTTAAAGCTGGGGCACTATTCTCTAGAAAATTTTCCGTATAGAAGACAACCTGCTTTCTCACAGCATCACAATCTTCCTGATATCGTTTTAACATCTCATGCAGACTGTAGTTCTTATCCGAACGAATCCTATGTAAGTGTTCCTCACCTTCACCATTACCCATCAACGCATGAATCGTAAACATAGTGAGTATCCATCCACAGCAAAAGGTATCTACCATAAGCCCTTGGCCTTCCAGCAACCTACGCGCCTCCATTGCATTTCGGAAGAAATCAGATGCCTCTTGTGTAAATGCATCATCCCTTTCTTCATACATTTCAATCATCGCAGGAATCTTCTTAACGAAGTTTTCCACATTATACTGTCTCTCCAATAAAAAAGACATATATTGTCGAATCTGTCGTATTACGGTATCATAATCTGCTGCCAGCATGACTTCTTCTGCATATTCTTTGTAAATAGATAAACGTTCACTTCGATTACAGATTTCAGAAATATACCGATTTCTAGAACCTTCCGCACGCCATAAAATCTTACCTGTCTTACGATTTTTGAAATCAATTAAAAGATTCTCCAAATAAAATTTATTCAGCGTCAAACCTGTTCTGTTGTCTTTTTTGATAATTCCCTCAGAGTAAACAGGGTAGTCATTTAAAGTTAGAAATTTGTAGATGCTTTTCAGAGATAGCACTTCTCTCGCCATTGCTTTTCCATCCTGTCTCGTTTCTTTGAATCTTGGAAAATTATAGCATTCTAAAATTTTACGAACAATAAAGCCACCTGTTTTCGTCCGTTTTGTTCACAAAATAGTCGATTTTGTTCACCACAAAAGTTATACTTCTAATCTCTTTTTGGCATCCACTACTTTCGGATGTGCTTCTCCATAAAATTGCTCTAAAATTGGAGCTGCTTCCTGTAAATACTCCAATTCCTTTTCACGATTTCCAATCGCATGATAAGCCTTTGATAAATTATTTGCCGTCTCTCCTAATGCCAAACCTCCTAACAATTTTCCTCTTACATATGCTTCTGGTAAATACTCTAAAGCTGCCTCTGTCATACCTCGATCCAGATACATAACACTCATATTATTGAGAATACGATGCTTATCAAAATCGTACCCATCCAAAGACATATAAATCTCAAGAGCTTCCTTGTACATTTCCGCTGCTTCATCAAATTTCTGTGCTTTATTCAGTGCCATGGCTAAATCAACTACCACTACCGCATAATTGCTCTTTTCCGTCTCCTGGTACAATTCCTGTGCCAATCTTCTGCTTTCGGTTAATTCCGCAACTCCAAATCCTTCGTCCCCACGATACATTGCCAAATTTCCGCGACGATGAATCAAGTGCTGTGTAAGGAAATATGATTTGTTTTCGTTTAGATTTTCTAATTCATCTATGAGCTTTTCTGCTTCATCAAACTGTCGTATTGCCATATAAAGGTCACACAGATTCGAAATCAAGAGCTGCATCTCTTTCCCTTTTTCATATCCATTTTTTCGTCCGATTTCAATTCCCTTTTGCAGCCATTGCATATAGGCATCATAGTCTCCCTGTTGCACTACTACACAAGCCTTGAGTGAGTATGCACCAATTAGGATTGCATTATAACTACATTTTTCTAATACGTAATTACTTAAAACCTCTGCCAGCTCCACGCCTCCGGAGTGATAATATCGCATACCTAAGCTTTCCGCAAATGCATACTTCATAGTATCTGGTATTTCGCTATTATCCTTTATCAAATCAAACTTCTGCTGCAAATCCTGTAAATGTTCCTTCTTTAGCACACTTTGTAGTGCACTCTGCATGATATACAAACCTACAAGCGTTATCTCGGTAAGCTCTTCTGATTTTTTTGCAACCTTTGTCAAGACATCTAACCCCGCAGTTGTAATGCCATAATAAATACTTTCTAGCACAATCGATACAAGGTATAATTTCACATATTTTTCTGTGAATTTTCCAGATAACTTGCTTATCATTGGGCGTATTAACATCGTTGTCTGCATCAATTCAGTATCCAATTCCATATATCTATCGTTTTCATATATGATTTCTGGAATCAATTCTGCACTAACCTTTTTGCCAATGTTTTCCCAAGCCAGTATAACTGTATTGAAAAATACGGAGCATTCTACTTCTGTTGGCGACGCCGATAATATACACTCTGAAATAAACGGGTGCATTGAGTAACCACTTTCTGATTTTTCCAACCAACCCTTTTCCCAAAGTTTCTGAAGTACGTTTCCAATCTGCTCCTCTTGGGACAAATCCTGCAGGTATTTTTCCGCCCAAGTCAAATCATAGTTGCGATATGGTAATGTCGCAACTATACGAAGCAGTGTCGTCTCAACCTGCGTTCTTTGAGCCGCTGCATACATCTGCAAATACACTTGTCTCATGCATTCGTAACGTTCGGTCTCCGTATATCCAATTGGTATATTACCAAGTTTTAACTGTTCCTTTAGTTTTTGCAAAGACCAGCCATTATTTCTTGCGGTTCTTGCTAAAAGACGCAAACTTAAAGTATGACACCACAAATCTTCGTTTATAATGTCCTGTAAACATCGCTTATCTTCTTCGTTCAAATAACTACCATAATTATCGCGGAAAATTAATCCTGCAGCCTCTTGCCCAATCGTTCTTAGGCGATAGGTTTTCAACCCTTTCAGCCTCTGATAACGTGATGTAATAAATATCGTTGCAGGAAGCTTGCACAACACCTCCAATTCCGCCTCATTGACACCACCATCCATATTGTCAATAATAAGCAATACTTTCTTATCTCCCAGCATTCGAATATGTGTTAAAACTTCTTTATAGCTTTCATTCAAATCCGTGCCGTGGATTCCTGGAAATGCCCTTACCATGCTTCGTGCCAAGCCACCTTCATACTGCACAATTCCGATATAATCGGCTGTTTTTTCTTCTAAACAGATTTTTAAGAATTGTCGCATCAGCTCCGTCTTGCCGCTTCCGCCCATACCGCTAACGAGATACTGTCCTCCTTTTTCTAGCAGTTCCGATAACTCAAACAACTCTGCCTGTCTACCAAAAAAGTGTCCATTTCCCAAAGCTGGACGACTTAGTTCCGTATTGTTACCTGTGAGGAATTTTACTTCACGAACTTCATTTTGCTTTTTCTCACTATATCTTTTTAGCATGCAAAGCAAGGTGAATTCCTTGTCATCTTTGATTTTATGAATAAAGCTCTCTGTATCTTCCTGTGTAGTGATTGCAAATAAAATGAAGTAGGAAAGAAACCAGCTTATACAAAAAGCATTTGCTTTTACACCTGGTGTCTGCAAATTTGCATACTGCTGAATTGCTTTCTTAAAGTATTCTGCGACCTCTTCTGTGAATGCTTCATCTTCTTTTTCCATCAAGTCTACGTAAGCATCTACCTTTCTCCAAAAACCTTCTGAATTATACTCTCTCTCCAAAAGAAAACTCATCAACTGACGAATCTGACGAAGCACTGTCTCCTGATCTGCTGCAGCAAGCACCTCTTTTGCATATTCTTTATAAATCACCTGTTCTCCACTTCGATTACAAATCTCGGACACATAACGATTTCGACTGCCGTCCATACGCCAAATAACCTTGCCATTTTTACGTTCTTTGAAATCTAGCAAAATATTTTCATCACAAAAATTATTCAAGGTCAAACCACGTTTACGTTCTTTACGAATGATACCATCGGAATAGACCGGATAGTCATTTGTGGTTAGAAATTTGTATATATTTTTTAAAGATAGAATTTCGTTTTTCATTCATGAAGCCCCCTGTGTTTTCTATTCATAAAGCTAGTTTAATTCAATAAAATTATATTAAACATCTATAAAACCGTCAATTTTTATTCGGTCATAACCAAGTCGGTGAAAACCGAATAAAAAGCAGGGCAATGTAATTGCCCTGCCTAGTTCAAATAGTATTTTATTTTACTGGGTAAATATTAAGGAATGCACTTACAATATCTACCTCATCACTCTCATTGGCATTTGGAATTTGTCCTGTTATTACATTTCCATCTGGCATTTCGATAAAAAACAATCGACTCTGTTCGCCTCTTCTGTCCATTGCGAACCCAACATAAATATTCTCATCTCCGACTTTTCCGGCTGTTTTAACAACCTTTCCCTCATTTACTTCATAGCCAACCTTACCCAAAAAACCTTCAAAGTACTCCAATCCCGATGTGTATCTATTCACTTGTATTTTAATTTCTTGATATGCAAGAGATGCATCCTTGTAATTTAAACTTATATCCTGTCCATCAAGCACATAAACGTCATCTACCACAAAAACCTCTGCATCAAATTCCACAACATACAATGGTTCACTTGTCTCTCTATCTGTTAACATATATGCATATCCTGGTGTGTTTGGCTCTTTACCATCGACTGTAACTTTCAGTAAAGCCTCTTTCAGCAAATTCTCCACCTTATTTAATTCATCAACACTTCCTCTTGAACTCATAACTAAAATGCCTTCGTTGAACTGAAACAGCCATTCTTGCATTATATAATCTGCATTATACATTATCGTATAGGTTGCTGCTTCCATAGAACCAATCGTTACATTTTTCAGCTCTGAAAACTCACGTTCTTTTCCGTCTAGATAACTTGCTTTTTCTTTCTCATAATAGAGACCTGCACTAAAGTCAGGAGCTTCTGAAGAAAACCTCATGTTAAAATACGCATCTGATTCTACATGCTTAAAGCGAGGGCCGATTGCTGCCAAATCAGTGACTGGCTCATCCTCCTCTATAGCTAATAGATTCGCATCATAGGTTATTTCACAGGTAACCATATCACTTCTTATACCTGTTGCATTATATGATACTGTAGTTGCTTTACTCTCTTCTTTATCCTGCACGTTTTCTTCATTTCCATTTGTACCAGAATTACTACCTGCACCAGAATTATTTCCTGTATTAGAATCACCGCAGCCTACAAGAAGTGATACTCCCATTGCCATGATAAGTAATAAACTTAATAATTTTCTTTTCATATTTGTATTACTCCTCTACTACAAACTTAATCGCTGCAAGCTCTTTTTCAAGGTCTGAGCCTTCTTCTATGGAACCTTGCATTCTAAAATTTAATGCCACACCAGCATCCAATTCTAGTACATATATTTTATCCCAGAATGCCCCTGTTCCTGGTTCAACCAAAGTAAAATAATGTACCGCATAGCCAGAAAGTGAACTTTCTTCATGCTTACCAATCTCACCACCCATTACGGAAATTACGTAATTCATAAAATCCTCTGCTGTCGCTGTATGTGTTGCATACACATCCCACATCTCACCTAAGTAAACCTCTGGCGTTCCATCCTCTTTCTCGCCTGCAACACATTCCACTACTGTTGGATCATAATATGCTACAACTTTCTTTTCACTATCAGATCGTAATTCTACTTTTTCAGAATAGATATTTGTATCAATTTCATCCTCTTTTGTAGTTGTATCTTCTTTTTCTGTATCCTTGTTGGTACCAGCCTCTGTTCCCTTACTTGGCTCTTTGCTATTATCCTTGTCGTTTCCTCCACACCCTACGAGCATTGATACACTCATAGACATAATTAATAATAAACTTAATATTCTTCGTTTCATTTTTTCCTTCTCCTATTCTTCGGTATATTGTTCTCTTGTCAAAGTATAATCAAGATAGTTTATCGTTTCTCCATCATCATTTTCTTTTGCATATTCTGTAAACGAAATATATCCACAAGCGGCTGTTTCATCTTCAAAAATGATTGTCAATGAACAATAATCCGCATACTCCTCATTTACGCCGGTTTGATTATCCACTACAAAGCGAACGTTTCCATACTTTGTATTGTATGTAAATTCACTCTTACTAGCTTCGTTCGCTATGGCTGTGTTATAAGCATCTGATTCAATAGCATCCAATTCCCATGCTTTCATAATGTCTTCAACCATTTCACACTCGTGTTCAATCAAATATGACATTGCACCTTCCAGCCATTCTGCCTGAACTGGAGCCACTTCATCATAGTATGGCTCATCCTTCCAATACGCCCAATCGATATGTGCATGGATGCTGTCTACTACATATTCTGGTTTTTCTAAACGATCCAAGGAATCTACTTTATACGCACCCTTTTCCATTACCATATCGTATCCTGATAATCCATATTGGAAGCTTACATATAACTTATTTCGATTTAAATTTCTTGTTACACCAGATACATAATATTCACGTTCTCTTGAAGCATCTTCAAAGAGTTCTTCGTCTTTTACAATATTTCCATAATAGGTATACTGATCCTTTTTCGTAATGGTGTTTGAACTGCTATATTTGCCCGCTTCGTTAAAATAGTAGCCCATTTTAGCGTCGCCTTTCGCTTCGAGCCAATTCATTCCATCCAGCACTACAGAATCCATGAATTCTTCTAAATGCAGATTCACTTTCTCCTCATCCGACAGTGATTCCTGCTCGTTATTGGTTCCATTCCCTACATCTGCATTACCTTCAGAATTTGCGTCACCGCTTCCACCACAGCCTACGAGCATTGATACACTCATCGTCAGGATTAATAAGATTCCGAATATTCTTTTCATTCTCTTACTCCTCACTCTTCCCTTCATTGTTCTTACGATACCAAATCACGCCTGCGGCTCCCGCTGCTGCAAGAACAACAACAACTACAAGAATCCCCCAAACATAACCAGGAACACCATCTTTTTCTTCTTTGTCTGGTTTACTGGTATCATTATTCTCAGTCTCTTCTTCTAAAACATCTTCTGTCACAGCTTCCGTGGATGCATCTTCCACATTTTCCGTTGTAGGTGCTTTTGCAGCTACATTGATATTCGTACTTGCTTTTCCATCTGTAAAGTTAAAAGTTATGGTATGTTCCCCTTCCGAAAGTGTATCCATAAATTCTTTTGTAAAAATAACAATCGTAGAACCTTCTTTTACTGTGTAGTATTTCTTATCTACTTCTTTTCCATCTACTTCTACACTTACGAATTTTTCCAGTGCACCTTCCGCACGAAGTGAAAATTCTTTCATCTCTGGTTCGTATGTACTTTCTGCACCATCAAGCACCTTGTATTCAGATTTTGAATCACTGTTGGTTGTATCATTATTTGTTGCATCGCTGTTTGTATTATTATTATTTGATGCATTATCATTATTTGTTGTATTACCGCTTCCAGTGCCTGAATTACCTGAGCCACTTCCTGAAGAAGGCAATGGATAGTCTGTTGCAGAAAGTTTAGATAAGATATTATTTTTATATCTATCTGTCAAATAGTGAGGTTGTAATTCTGCTGGTTTAAAATTATTTGTTCCCTTTAAAATAATATCTGTTGTAGATGGGTCAGTATAATAATACTTTCCATCAATTAATACAAGATTATAGGTATGTGCAGCTGCATCCATACCCATTACAATACGGTTTGCAATTCCAACCTCACGAAGCATTCGATAAAGTAAAATAGCTTTCCCCTGGCAGGTTGCCTGCCCCTGGCACAATGCACTGTATCCGGAATGGTCCACCGCATTATACGAACTAATACCTCTTACATTCGCATTTATGTATTTCATGAACTCTACAACAGCTTCTGCTTTACTTAAATTCTTTGTATGTGCAAGTGCTCCTCCTGCAGCAAATAACGAAGCAAGCTTTCTTTCAAATTCTGCTTCCTGTGTGCTTGTTGTCATATATCGATGATCATTCAAACAACAGATTATCGCCTTATCTCCATCTGCGGATGGAAGGGAGCCTCCCATATAGTTATTGTAATAATAATCGCCTCCACGTGGGTCACTGCCTAATTGGTCACTGTAAAAATCATAGCCATCATAGGAATCTATTTGCCATACATTGTATCCTTCCGCATAAGTTAGTATTCCTTCGTTCTTTAACTTCGCCGATAAACTATCCGAAAGTCTGTAGATATGATTTCCCTTTTCTTTGTTCGCTAATACCTTGCTCATATCCGAAAGCAATTTTTCCCATGAATCATAGGTACCGCACTCTATGTATTTCTCTTTCAAATAGGCACTCTCCATGCGGGAATTATCATTCAGCCATAAATCAATGTATCTGCCGCTGATACCGGTCACAGCCTCTTCCACTGTTGCAGAGCCATGCATCGCCACAAGTGACCCTTCATATCCGTCACAGTTCATGTCGAAAAAAACACGGTCATCGGATTGTATCAAGGATTTATCAATCGTTGCCTTATATGCAGTACTAGAATAGCCTGATTTGTACTCTGTTACTGGATATGTCGCAATGATACTTCCATCTCTTACAATATAAATTTGTCCCGTTGCACCTTTAATGGCTGTGAAATCGTTATTATTTCTAAGTTCAAAACAGTAATCTGCATTATCGGCAGCAAATACTTTTTCAGGTGGCGTAGCCAATGTCATGAGCATGCAGCATACCAGCACCAAAGCAAACAGCGACTTCCAACTATTTACCAAATTGTTTAACTTCATCTTCATTCGTATCCTTCTCCCTTTAATTATGATACATCCATTTTAGCATTGGGTATTTTTTGAAACAATGCGAGGAGGCTAGATAGTCGTTTTTGTTCATTAAATTGACATTTTTGTTCATTTTAAGACATAAAGAAAGGCCGTCGACAAACGCTTCGTTTGCGACGGCCTTTTGTTCCAAGGAACTAATATGGAAATGAGAATGATGTATTGGCCACGGTTATCATTGTAATCAGTAATGCGTTTACAAGTCCTGCCAGCCAAATATTTCCAGTCAGTTTCTGTAACTTAATATTCAAGTATCCTGCAATACCAAGAATCGGTACAATTGGAATAATCAAAATTGGAATCAGTGCACCAATTGCAACTAACATTCCTGGCAACCCACCAAATATAGTCATCTTCGTGAAGATAACCGGAACATAGGTTACGAGCAAGAATAATGCTGGTGCCAAAATATTGAATCCTACGGATACCAAAACCTGTTTTCTTTCTGACCAGTTTTCAAAACAGTTGCGACTACAGCTTAAACTGTTGATTAAATAAAATACCAAGAAGAATGGTAAGTATTTCAATGCAACGATAATCTTAGAGAAATCGAACACGCGAATATCCAAGGTCCAGATTCTAAAGTCTGTCATAAATACATAGTCCGCGATAAATACCAGCATAAAGGTCGCTGCTACCACTGCAAGAGCAAGCACTAAGGTGCGGCGACGGGTTCCCTTTGGAACTACAACACCGAACTCTTCTCCTCTGCCTTTTAACTTGCCGTTTCCAATGCGAAGCATCCATCTTGCAATAAGTGCACAGCCCAAAGTCCAAAATGCGATTCCGCCGGTCGTATCCTGTGGCAATACTGGGTTCAGTAATCCTACATATCCGATTAATAATAATGGCAAAATAAGTATCGCACAAATCACACCATTTAGTATATTCACGCGAATGTATTTACCTTTTGCTTTTTTGTCTGCTAAAGCTGGAACGACAATTTCCTTTTCTGCTTTGAGCCCTGCGAAATATGGAAGTTCAAGCATCAACGCTGCAAGTGGTACGATTGCACCGAAGAAACCGATTAATCCCACCAGATTAAATGCCTCCTTGATCCACCATGTCTGATTGGAACCTGGCATAGGATTTGGTGCCCCTAAGGTTTCTTCAAAGAAGTCTACGATATGTCCAACCGTTGCTGGAGAAAAATGATTCAGTGCGTGAAATTCTGCTGGGTTATACAAAGCCAGCACATAACCATTGGTTTCATTCTTATAGAATTTACCTTCTTCAGCCGCTCCATCCAACTGAATTCCCGTCTGAACTGCAACTAAATTGTTGGTATTTTCACTCGTAAGAAGTTCATATCCATAATATCCCGACATTCCAGTATAGAATTCATCGAACTGACCTGCTACAATTCCCAAATCACAAAGATATCCTCCATTTCCCGTGGTATCTTCCGACTGGGACAATGCTAATGTGTAATTTCCTACAATAAGGCAGGCCGCTACTTTATTCAAAGCCTTTGCCTCCTCTGCTGTTGCTCCATTTGCCAAAGCATCTTTTTCTAAGCCACTGTAATATGCTGCTGTAGCGTTCGAATAACCACCACCCATGGAATGACCGGTTACACCGATGCGGGTGTTATCTACAAAATCCAATTCGTACAAATATTCCACTGCATCTACCATACCCGCGGTGCTATGCTGAATATCACTACCTACACCGTCCTGTAACACTCCAGAATTGCCGTGATTATATGCATCCTGTGCAAAGACTACATATCCTCTACGGGCCAGTTCCACGTAATTCAAATCCTGCATTTCGCGATTATTCAGATACCCATGACTGGTTACAATCGCTGGTGCTGGATTTTCAGCAGTCGCATTTTCAGGCACAAAGAGATAGCCTGTGTATTCTCCTGCACTCGTTCGAATAACAACATCTGTGATTTCTACACTACCAAAGTTTGACTGAATCAGTGAAGCTCCAAAGGCTCCCACGAGACACAGTACTAAGGCAATTGCAAGAAGTTTTCCCCAATTCTTCTTCATAAAAATCCCCCTTTCACTTTTGTGTCATATTTGTATTCTAATTATACTCCATTTATTATCAAAAGTCATTGTATACAACCTAATCTCTCCATATTTTAGGCATTGAAATTTTCCGTAAAACGAAGTAACATATAATATATAACTTAAGAAAAATAAGAGGATATGATTATGACAGATTTTAACAACACAGGGATGTCCAAAAAACATCTCCATCAATTTATCGGAATTGGTGTTGCGGTAGTTGCCCTTTTAATTGTAGTGATTATCGTAATGGCCATTTCTTCTAAGCCTACTGGCGGTCCTGGAAAGAATCCTACGGAGTCCGAAAGCGAAGCTTCTACAGAAGCACTCCTCGCTGAGAAAAAAACGCAGTTGATTAAAGAAGCGGACTATCTTGCTACCACCTATGATTACGACGGTGCTATTGCTCTTATCAAAACATGGGAAGGCTACGCAGAAGACACTGACCTTTCTGCCAAACTTGCAGAATACGAAACTACAAAAGCAAGCTGTAAACGAGTAGATATGTCAACTGTTACACATATTTTCTATCACTCACTTGTGGTAGATCCAGAACGTGCCTTTGTTTTGACTAATTCAGGACGTGGAAATTACGAATGGATGACCACCATCGACGAATTTAACAAAATCACACTGGAAATGTACAACAGAGGTTTTGTCATCGTTGGAATTCATGATTTGTATCGTTATGAAACCGATGAAAATGGCAATAAGAAAATGGTTGAAAATGACATTTATCTTCCAGAAGGCAAGAAAGTTGTTGTTCTTTCATTTGACGATTTAAGCTATTACCACAGTTATGATAATTTCGGTTATGCTTCCAAACTTCTTGTTGATGAAAATGGCGATGTTATCAACGAATACATTGATGCAGAAGGCAACAAACATTATGGAGCTTACGACTACGTACCTCTTTTAGACCAGTTTATTGAAGAGCATCCAGACGCTTCCTACCATGGAGCAAAAGGAACCGTTGCATTAACAGGCTACAACGGAATTTTAGGATATCGTACAGATGAAACCTATTCTTTTGATAATTTAGACAATCCTGCTATTGACAAGAACAAACGTGACTGGTTAAAAGCACATCCTGAATTCACATTAGAAGCAGAGCGTGCAGCTGCCAAAGAAGTGGCTGATGCAATGAAAGCAAACGGCTGGACTTTCGCAAGCCATACATGGGGACATTTGAGAGTTGGCGACAAATCCCTCAGCACATTAAAAACTGATAATGAAAAATGGCAGAAAAATATTGCTCCAATCGTTGGTGAAACCAATGTCATCATCTTTGCACATGGACAGGACTTAGGAAACTGGGGCAAATATGATTTGAACAATGAAAAAGTACAGTACTTCATGTCAGAAGGCTTCGACGTATTCTGTAACGTAGATAGTAATGAATACCGTACTTACTTCGGTGAAAATTACTTACGTCAGGGACGTCGTAACTTAGACGGCATTCGTTTCTGGTACAACTTAACCGGCGAGCAGGATAATCTTTCGGATTTATTTGATGTAAAAGAAATCTACGATTCCACTCGACCTGACTATACAGAATTCCCATAAAATGAAATGGGCTGTCGCAAAATATAATTTGTCGACAGCCCATTATTTTTTTATTTTTGCTTAGTTACATATTGGAAAATGGCTTCATTATCTGAATTATAGCCCCACAAAATATTTACATCTGCAAAATATTCTTCCAATAAATTATACGCTGCTAATTGCTGTGAACCACTATTAGCCTTGTAACTACCAATGCCTATGATTCTTCCATCTCTCGTACCCACATTCAATTCATTGTTATATTCCGTATTTTTTACATACACCCATATAATTTCATCCAAAGGAACAATTGCGGCTGCAAAATTGGTAAAAACAAAATCTGGTGTTATTTTTAACTTATCTTCCTTTTTTCCCAGACCTCCCAATGCATATAACTGGTCTGCTGCCAATATCAGCTCTTGTCTTTGCTTTAATGTCTTTATACTACGCGATTTTGTGTAATCCTGTGCGAGCCAAACTCCGCCCATAATAAGTACGAAAAAACCAAATAGCATTAGCACTGGCAAGCAGATTTCAGCATAGATAATATGTAACATCCAATAATCTGCCCCACAAATCAAAGTACCGATTACACAAATCCAAGTCAATATCTTTATGGAGCTATCTACTACTATCATCTGTTTCAAATACTGCTCCGCGTCTTTCTCCTCTGTGAAATGACGTAGAATTGCACTTGTTGCCTGAACCTTCTCCTTCGATGGAACAACGCCCATGGTATTGCCACCATCAAATTCATACCCCCAGTTTTGCTCCAAACTCTCAACAATCTGATTGTCCAGACGTGCACCATTCTTCATTCCCGTATGAATCGTCAAGACCTCTTCTCCGTTTGCATAATAAACCATTTTCTCCATATACTCATTTTTCCATCTTTCAGTATAGGAAAGCAATTTTACAATTAAAGCCTTACCCGGAACTCCGCGCAAACCACTCTTTACATATTTTGCATTGTTTTCCTCTGTATATGGAACTGCCATACGACCATTGATTCTTCGCAGGGAAATCCTTCTCTTTTTTTTCATGAAATCATATACTACAATCTCATCCCCTCGAACTACCACGCGAGGTCTTGAAGCAAATTGTAAAAAAACAACGCCAAATAAAACCAATAATACACTTAAACCAAATAGTGCCATAACCGGACCTGTCATTAAAGTTGGATCAAGCCAAAGACCTAGCAAAATAACCGCAAGCATTCCTCCAAAGAAAAGCATATACAGCCATGCTATGGCTTTCATGATAAAGCCTCTCTTTTTCACCTTGCATTTCATGTTTTTATCCCCTTTGTAGCTTTAGTAACCAATTATTAGTCCAAATAATAGTAATCCGCTCGTCAAAATTAGATTTAAAAAATGAAATTTCCAACTCCATTTAAACCACTTGCCATAGTCCACATCTACCAGTCCCAAACTAATCAAAAGCACTGGATTCGTCGGATAAAACACGTTGGAGAAACCATCTCCAAATGCAAATGCAACAATACATAACTGAGCAGAAATTCCAAACGTCTCTGCAATCGGGATGATTAAAGGCATAAGCAAAAACGCCTTTGCAGATCCAGATGCAATAAAGAAATTCATAACCAACACAATGAGGTAGATAAATAAGATTACCGACCATCCCGGAAGTGATGCTGCCGTGTTCACCATTCCCTGCAAAATAGGGTCCAAAATATTCCCCTCTATCATGGTATATTTAATGGAATTTGCCATAAGTATCATAAATACTGCCGCAAATACACTACCTACACCACGAAAGAATGTCTTTGGAATGTTGCCGCCTCTCCCAGTAGCAATTACTGCTACAAGTCCTGCTACAAGAAAGGTAACGGCCACAATTATCATCGTAATATCCTGCAAAAATGTAAACACTACCGAACTAAGTACCAAAAGAATTCCGCCGCACATAATACCTACAAAAAGCTTCAATCCTTTTGCCATCTTTTTGTCATATTTAAAATTATTTTTAAATACATTCGTATCAATTGGCTTTTGTATTTTTTTAGCGTAAAAATAGAGAAATGCCAAAAGTAATGCATATACCAAAACAAATCCAAGTAATCTGAACCATATTCCCGAAAACATTGGAAGACCTGCTAATTCCTGTGCAACACCAACCGTAAACGGATTGCATACACCCGCGGAAAATCCACATCCAATAGCAAGAATACTCATCCCTAATCCCACAAGTGGATCCCAGCCTAATCGAACCGCTAAAGCCACTACGATTGGCACCATAGGAACTGCTTCTTCAAAGGAACCAATCATGGAACCCATTGTCATGAAAAACAATGTAATAAAAGCTAACAGTTTATATCTTTCTTTTCCAAATCGGTCAGTTATCGTATCCAGCATATACTGCATCAGACCACATTTGTCGAGACAGTTAAATATTCCACCAATTACTAACAAGAATATAATAACGGCAATGAGTGATACATTCCCTTCTGCACCAAGGACTAAAATAGGAGATAACGCCCACTTCCAAAAGGGAATTCCACCACCTGGAATCACAAAAGTAAGTCCATAGGTTAAAACCATCAAAGCAAAGATAACCACTATCGCTGTGATAAAGGATTTTACACTAATATTAATGCCTGTATTTTCTGATTTTTTATTCAAAATAACACCTCGAATTCTACAAAAAATCTTTTCTAACCACTTTATACCTTGCAGCTAGAAAATGCAAGACCCATTATTGTTAATTAGGCTATAAATTTTTCAAAATATTTATAGTTGATAGATTTTTTAAAAAACAAAGTGTATTATATACAAAAAGGAGGAAAAACGATGAAAATATCGAAAGAGAACTACAGAAATTTTTATTTTGGAACTGCGGCCGAAACATATATCCAGAGTGAATTTTATTCTTTTGGTTACGAAGCCTATAAAGCACAACCAGATATTGGTTATGACTTATGTGTAACAAATAATAGTTTATTTACATTTGAAAAAAAATCATTTAAACAATACAATGTACAAATTAAATCTAGGTTTATCTGGGATAAAGGAACCAAAATTTATATATCTCATACTGATTTTGAAATGCTATTAAATGATAAAAACAGTATATTAATTGTTGTATTCCAAAGGCCCCGAATAGGCGTAGACGGATATGCCTTTTGGGAACCCAGAGATACATATAATGAATACATAATAGATAAAGGACTAGAGCTATCATGGAGCGAGCATCTATTAACGACTGGAGAAATTAAAAATGCTACAGATGCTGAACATTCATTATTTATACTTGGATACGATAAAGAATATTTTTGGATTAATAATAGTCAACTAAAACGTTTGAACAGCGATGGGTTTATATTTGAAGATGACTTTGAAAATGAAAGAGTATATTTGAATGTGGAAAAAAATCTTATAAAAGAATGTTCTTCCGATTCCAGCGAAAATATCGAATATACACTAATGCAACTTTGCAACAAAGATGGAACAAAATACATACTTTCAAATGTTTTATTTAGTTTAAAATATTTAGTATCAGAAGATGGATTGAACCAACCTTTTTTTAATGAAGGAAAAATGTTTACTGAAGATTTTGATTATTAATCAACAGGCTCTGGATAACCAGAGCCTGTTTTATATTATTTTTTTATATAAACGAACCGCCGTAGGCATCAACAAAATCTCTACTATACAACAATAAAACACAGCTAAAATTGCAACAGCAACATGTGGTCCTAATTTATTCAAATCAGACAAAAAAGCTATGACTGCAATTATACCAACAACAAATGTAAAAACACCAGCAATAGGTATTGTACATAGTACCATTTTCATCGCACACCATGAAGATTTCATCTGGTCATACGTATAATTCTTTTTTCCATACACGATATTAAATCCTTGCAAAAAGTCCCACAAACTTTCAGACGCAATTAACACAAAAAATGTAATGCCAAGTGGAATCAAAACAGATGGCATATCGATAAACCAAGCAAGCGATTCTGCTCCTGCTGTGCTTAAAATTACAAAAACACAAGCAATTACCAACAGAATAAAGCTAAAAATAGTTCCAAAGATCGTCCAATTTCCCTTTTTTCTGTGATACTCACTCTCCTTTACCAATTCTACCATATTTTCCTCAGCTCTATTTACATAATTCTCTTCCGAAAATTTTTCTCCGGATAATAACTCATTTACACTGATATTTAAAATAAGGCAGACATCCAAAAGTATTGCATTATCAGGCATACTTCTTCCCGTTTCCCATTTGGATACGGTTTTATCCGACACGCCAACCTGCTCTGCCAACTGACGTTGCGTTAGATTTTGTTGTCTTCTCATTTCTGCCATAAATTTCCCTGTCTTTTGCTGATTAAGCATTGTCTTCCTCCTTACTTTCCATCTCTATTACTGATTTGATTTTTTCACGAATAATTCGCGTATTTTCTCCTGCTTGTATAGACAGTACTCCTTCTGTTACCACTTCCATAATAAGCAACTCTTCATTACTAGTTTTTTCTAACTTCCTTCCAATTGGAATACAAATCCAATTGGCAAGCATAGAACCATATAATGTGGTGATAAGTGCCAATGCCATCCCTGAACCAATTGCATCTACATTAGTTCCCATAGATTTCATCATATCAATTAATCCTAGTAGTGTTCCCAACATTCCCCACGCTGGACCATAGGCTCCTAAATCCTGCCAGAAATTAATATTCTTCTTGTTCCGTTCTTCCTTGTGTATCATTTCACTTTCTAAAATATCACGTACTAATTCTGGATCAGAACCATCTACTACTAGTGTAATTGCTTTTTTTAAAAAATCAAACTCAATTTTATTTGCTTCTTCTTCCAATGCAAGCAGTCCCTCTTTTCTGCCAGTTTCGGACAACTGAAAAATTTGTTCTGCTAATTCATATACGGACACACTTGACCTTTTAAATGCTGTGGCAAAACTTGTCAACCCTTCTTGAAAATCCGAGAACGAATCCGCCGTCATCAATGTAGCAAAAAGAGCTCCGCCGAACGTTACAATCGCAGATGGAATATGTATCAAATTTAAAACGGATGCTATCCCGCCATTGGTTACAATTCCAAAAACAATCGCAACAAAACATAATAAAAAGCCTGTGAACGCTGCACTGTTTATTTTTCCCATAAAGGTTACCTCTTTTCATATCTTATCTAAAAGATACGAGTAACGGGGAATAGAATAAACTTCTTAGATGGAGAATCCCTCTCTATCAACTCTCCAAATTGGAGAGTCATCAATTCTATAGCAAAAAGAAAACCCATAAGTTCTCTACTTATGGGTTTAATCATATTCTTTTATTCACGCATTACTGCAATTTTACCTACAACACCTTCGTCGTCCACTGTGAACAATCCCAAACCTTATCTACAATATCACCGTAGAATTCTGGTTCGTGGCAAATCAAAAGAATACTTCCTTTATATTCCTTCAATGCTCTCTTTAATTCATCCTTCGCATCCACGTCCAAGTGGTTCGTAGGTTCGTCGAGAAGAAGGATATTGGTATCGCGGTTAATCAATTTGCAAAGACGTACCTTTGCCTGTTCACCACCACTTAATACTCGCACCTGACTTTCGATATGCTTGGTGGTAAGCCCGCATTTTGCTAAAGCAGAACGCACTTCATACTGTGAGAAGGATGGGAATTCATCCCAAATTTCCTGAATACAGGTATTGGAATTTTCCTCTTTGATTTCCTGTTCAAAGTAACCGATTTCCAAATTGTCGCCCAATTCTACTTCACCGCTTACAGGTTTATTTAGGCCAAGGATACTGCGGAGCAATGTCGTTTTACCGATACCATTCGCCCCAACCAGCGCAATCTTTTCTCCACGTTCCATAGAAATGTTCAGTGGCTTGGATAATGGTTCATCATAACCGATTACTAAATCTTTTGTTTCAAACAGGATCTTACCAGAAGTGCGGCCTACGCGGAAATTGAATTCTGGCTTCGGTCTTTCTGCTGCAAGCTCAATCACATCCATCTTGTCCAGCTTCTTCTGACGAGACATTGCCATGTTACGGGTCGCAACACGAGCTTTGTTTCTTGCAACGAAATCTTTTAATTCACTAATTTCCTGCTGCTGTTTGCGGTAAGCTGCTTCGAGCTGTGATTTCTTTACTTCGTAAACTTCCTGGAACTTGTAATAGTCACCTACATAACGATCCAAGTGCTGATTTTCCATATGATAAATGATATTAATTACTTCGTTTAAGAATGGAATATCATGAGAAATCAAAATGAAGGCATTCTCATATTCCTGTAAATATCTCTTTAACCATGTAATATGTTCTTCGTCCAAATAGTTGGTAGGCTCGTCCAAAAGAAGGATATCTGGCTTTTCTAATAAAAGCTTTGCGAGAAGCACCTTCATACGCTGTCCACCACTAAGATCTGTTACATCATGGTCTAAGCCCAAATCTAATAAACCAAGTGCTCTGGCAACTTCCTCTACCTTCGCATCAATGATGTAAAAGTCATGGCTGTCTAACATATCCTGAATGGTTCCTAGTTCTTCCATCATGGATTCCATTTCCTCTGGGCTTGCTTCGCCAAGATTTTCACAGATGTGATTCATGCGGTCTTCCATTTCAAACAGCCATGCAAAGGCAGACTTCAAAACCGATTCGATAGTCATACCTTTTTCCAAAGAAGCGGTCTGGTCTAAGTAACCAACACGAACATTTTTGGACCATTCTACTTTGCCTTCGTCTGGCATAAGCTTGCCCGTTACAATATTCATGAAGGTAGATTTTCCTTCGCCATTAGCTCCCACTAAACCAATGTGTTCCCCTTTCAAAAGACGGAAAGACACATCGTCGAAAATGGCTCTGTCTCCAAAGCCATGGGTTAAGTGTTCTACATTTAAAATACTCATAATAAACTCATCTTTCTTTTTTATTCATTGCCAATCGGCATTATCATCTTCGTAAGAATAAAATCTACGATTGCACCTGCAACCTCTGCTTTTGACATAATTTCGTTCTCAACACATTCTTCTTTTGTGATAAAGGTTACCACATTGGTGTCTACTCCAAATCCAGCACCGGCAACCTTAAGATTATTGGCAACAATCATGTCTACGTTCTTGCGTTCTAATTTTGCACGGGAGTTTTCCAGCATATTTTCGGTTTCCATAGAGAAGCCACAGATAAACTGACCTGGCACGCGATTGGCGCCAAGATACGCAAGAATATCTTCGGTACGCTCTAATTCGAGCAGATTATCTCCCTCTTTTTTCTTTATCTTTTCATCGGCTACATGAGCAGGACGATAATCTGCTACTGCTGCAGTTTTGATAATAATCTGCTGTTCCTTATAACAGGCTTTCACTGCTTCTGCCATGTCAGCTGCGGATTTTACATTTACCACCTTTACAAATGGTGGTGGTGCGATAGAAACTGGTCCACTTACCAATGTAACATCAGCTCCACGGCGCATACAGTTTTCTGCAATAGCATATCCCATCTTTCCAGTGGAATGGTTTGTGATAAAACGTACTGGGTCAAGAGCTTCCTGCGTAGGGCCTGCAGTGATAAGCACCTTTGCCCCTACCATATCCTTTACCAAAGCAATCTCACGAAGAATGTAAGAGAGTAAGGTTTCTGGCTCGGGCATTTTGCCCGCACCTGTATCTCCGCAAGCAAGGTATCCACAAGCAGGGTCTATAATTTCATATCCATAGTGCTTTAATTTTTTCAAGTTATCCTGCACGATTGGATTTTCAAACATATTTGTATTCATGGCTGGTGAAATAAATTTCTTACATTTGCATGCCATGATGGTTGTGGTAAGCATATCATCCGCAATACCATTTGCAATCTTTCCAATGATATTTGCAGAAGCTGGAGCTACCATAAAAACATCTGCTTTCTTTGCCAATGAAACATGCTCCACATTAAACTGGAAATTACGGTCAAAGGTATCTACTAAACATTTATTGTTGGTTAAAGTCTCAAAAGTAATTGGATTGATAAAATTCGTAGCATTCTGCGTCATAATCACATGCACGTCTGCATGGAGTTTTACCAATGCACTAGCTAAATTTGCAATTTTATAAGCAGCGATACTGCCTGTCACTCCGAGAACGACTGTTTTTCCTTTTAACATATTTTCCTCCTATTTCACTGGTTTGATTTTATTCAGCACGATACCTACGGCAGAAACGATTACTCCGGAAAGGATCGCTTCAATCACACCATTAAAACCTATGATGCCACCGATCACCCCAAGCACTGTTGCTGGATCAATCCCCTGGGCCGCCGCATAGGCATCCTTGTACAAAACATAAATGGAACCCATTACCAAAAATGTGTTGGTAAACGCACCTATTACACCTGCCACTGCAAAATTCACCGTTTTCCATTTAGAAAATTTTTTCAAGCCTTTGTATATAAAGTATGGTAGTACCCCCACCAAAACGCGTGGCACAAAGCAGATAAACGTACTAAACAATACCCCTTTTGCACCAAACATACTGGCTGCTAAAACTGGCGAAAATACAAATGCAGATAGTGTCGCTGGCATAATGGTATTTTTCAAAAAACTAGTGAAACCAAATAAAAATCCTAAAAACGCACCCTGTTTAGGTCCACAAAAAAGGGAACCGATAATTACAGGAATTTGAATAATCGTAGCATTAATCACACCCAAAGGTATATAGCCCAATGGTGTAAATGCCATGATAATAATAATGGCGGAAAAAAGTGCTGTCAGCACCATTCCCTGAATTTCTTTTTTACTTTTCATTGTACATCCTCCTTTTCTAGTAAAAGCCACTCCTCGTGGTCCCTTCTGAAAAGCCGATTTTATACTACCATTTTAAGTTATTACGGTCAAGAAAATTCCCTAATTCAATTCTTGCTTTTGTGATTTATTCTGTCTGTCAAAAGTTTTACAATCTGCACCTCTTTGTCCGTGTGCAAAAGGACACCCTTGCGAAGATTTCTCAATTTCTCTTATGTGGGCAGGATTATAAAATGTCATGAGCCATGCAAACTGTCTGACGCACTGCTTTTGTGCGGAGTTTTTGCATGGCTCATGTAATATCAAGTTTATAAGACTGCCCACATTAGAGAAATAGAAATTTGAGAACGGTGTCTGTTGCACATCGGACAAAGAGGTGCAAATTGTAAAAGCTATGCCAGACACAAAATTTAAGCAAGCAGTGTATTTCAAGAAAATAAACGCGTTTCCCTTAAAGGTTCAAAATTCGCTAGAAAACACAGCGGCATATTTTATTTCAAAAAGTACATAATACGTCTCTAAATTGAAATCCCATTAAGAACACTTTGCGAATTTAATCTTTCTTCTGTTCAAGATTCCTTTCACCCAGAAAAATATCGTCACTGCTGCAAACACATCCCAGCCTAACTGAATCCAAGTTACAAGGGATACCTGTTTCGTTTCTACTGGACGGATAAATAACGGATTTTCCTCTACTACATCTCTGCTCTGAAGATACTGTGCGTTCTCATAGCCTGCATTTGTCCACATGTAAAGAATATTCTTACATGCACGGCGAAGTTCCTGTTTGAAACTATTGGACTCTGTTTCATATGTGAAGTCCCCCATAACGAAACCATCCATCCACAAATCGCCGCCTGCACGAAGAGCCTGGTCCATAATCATAAAATTCTGATGGTCGGAGTAATCCGTGATAATACAACCCTCGAACCCAAATTCTTCTCGAACCACACCTGTCATAAGAGCCTTACTTCCACCTGCCCATACCGCACCAAGACGATTGTAGGAGGTCATAATTCCGGAAAGACCACCTTCCTCAATTGCAATCTGGAATGGTTTCAAATAGATTTCACGAAGTGCCTGTTCTGTCATCCATGTATAAAGGCTGTCTCGCATCGAATCCTGCTCATAACAAATCAAATGTTTCATGTAACAATAGGTGCCTGCATCCAACGAACCTTCTACGGTTTTGGCTGCCATCATACCTGAGATAAATTCATCTTCGGAATAATATTCATAATTTCTGCCGCCGAAAGGAGTACGATGCATATTGGCAGCTGGTGCATACCAGCCTTCAATACCAAGCTCACCCGCTTGTGCACCTTCGATAAGACCAAATTCATATGCCAGCCCCGTATTCCATGTCTGTGCAATTACAGTAGCATTTGGAAAACCTGTAGTTTCACCCTGAATGCAGTTTGCAAAACCGCCCATCTGCGCTGGACCATCATAATCCTTGGTCTGAATCTTTCCTATTGATGCCACTTCCATAGTCTTGGTGTATCCATGAAGCACGAGATTTTTCATTTCTTCCAGAGTCATCTGGTCTAACACGTCCTCCCATTTTTCATGGTTGTAATCGCCACCTAGCTCTAATCCTAACTGGGTAAATCCAGTTTCATCATAGAGAATTAATCCGTTATCTTTTCCTGTTACGATATCGGCATCTTTATCATCGATAAACGCATTCGCATCCTCTTCGCAATAGAGATTCAAATCAGCCACATTTTCTGTCATGGCACGATTTGGTGCAAGGGTTGTAGGGAAGGTCCCCTCGAAATCTGCACGTGTCAAATACGTAATATTCGCATTGCTGTCACTACCATCTACTGAAACTCCGTCGATGGCGGTTTCACCAGTAAATTTATTTGTAACTTCTGCACCCGTTTCAGAACTGGTTGGATACTGAATATCCATTGGATTGTGGAAAATTCTGCTGGTATTTTCCCCCGCCAGATCATGTGCATTTTTCATTACCTTGATGATATAGTCACCAGCTTCTAATTCATAACCTGCAAAACCATTATGATTTGCATCATAGCAATCATAAGAAGCCATATCTTCTACGTCAAAAACAATCGTTACATTCTCACTTTCACCTGGATTCAATACCTTCGTCTTCGCAAAACCACACAGCTCTACATGAGATTTTTCAATTTCCCCCTTGGTATAAGGCGCTGTGAAATACACTTGTACAACTTCTTTTCCTGCTACACCACCTGTATTCGTAACCTTTACGGTGATTCTTATTTCCCCATCTTTTGTCAGGAAAAAACGGCCACTATCGGAAGAAGTAATCATATCCTCCTGCGTTGGATTTGTAACTGGATATGTTTCTATAATCTCCTGCGAGAAGGTTGTATAGGAAAGTCCATAGCCGAATGGGAACTGAACCACACCTTCATAACCTCTGCCATACTTATTGTCCACGGCATCCCAAAAGCCTTCGGCATCCGCAGTCTCATACCACTTATATCCCACGTAAATTCCTTCTACATAATCTACATAGCTGACACCCTCGTAAAGAGGATTGTCACCGACATTTGGATTCGTCGTCACACCATCTGCTGGATAAAGTCCCTCTGCATTTGTGTACATACCCTCACCTTCTTCTCCTGAATTGGTATAGGTCGAAGAAGTCGAAAAATCATAGGCATAGGTATCTGCCAAACGACCCGATGGATTTACTTCCCCAGTCAAAATCGCTGGAATGGCTGCGGCTGCATTGATACCAGTCGTACCTGTTACCAGACACGCATCAATGCCATCTATTGTCGCAAGAAAACTAAGATTCATCTGGTTGGTATTATTTACTAAAACGATGACATTTTCGTAGTTCTCCGTTACATACGCAAGCAATGCCTCTTCTTCCGTGGAAATATCCAAGTATGTACGGCTTTCATCCGTGATTACATCTGTTTCATCGTATTTTCCCTTTTCTGTCTGGGTAATCTTATACTGTACTCTAGGACAATCAATGGATTCCCCAGAATATCTTCCCAAAACCACAATCGCTGTGTCGGAAAAGTCTTTTGCACCATCGAGCAAATCCTTTGTGTAATAATTCTCATCTGTAATCGATGGCTCATACAAACGACAGGTCTTTTCTACATAATTATGTAATGCATCCTTGTATGGGTTTGCCTCCATAAAGCTCTCATACATATCCGCAAGGTCTTTATTGTATGCAAAACCAGATGCATTGAGTGCCTCTAATAAATCCGTTTGAATTGCAAGCGTCTGTGCGGAGCCAGAACCGCTGGCCAGCCAATTAGTAGATGCCCAGCCAAACACATTTACATTCGAGATTTCTTTTATATCCAAAGGTAAGAGACCGTTATTCTGCACAAGGACAGTTCCCTCTGCCTGCACATCAAAGGCGATTTCTTCTCCCTCTTCTAAATACTGTTCCATTTTGGCCTTATCGGTCTTCACCGCATAAGTTCCATAATAACCATCCAAAGCTTCTCTTCCCCATGGTGCAATGGCATTTACCACAATAGTGAGGATGCACACGATAACCATGAAAATATGAATAACAATTCTCTTCCCCTTCTTCATAATACCCTTCTCCTTTGTTTTCTGTACTTAAATCTATCCCCATTATAGCACAAAAAATCACCCGACTAAATATCGGGTGATATGTATACAATAATTTCTTCTCCACTAAACTCCTGCATTTCTTTTGCATCCAGCATAACCTTTGTACTCCAGCGAAAAACAGATACATTTTCCAGATAAGAAGGCGACACATTTCTCCTTGGATACTTCTCCTGCCACTCGGGATAATAGGAATTCATAAATTCTGTAGCAAGCTGTATCGCAATACTCTCTTCTGTTTCACTCACATTTGGCAAAGTAGTCCCGCAGACAGATACGCCCGGCGGACTCGAATGTACCAAGAGCACACTTCCATCTGCACAGGTTCCCAGACAAATCCACACATGCCCCTCCATGCTAACTATGTCTCCTGGGAGAAACTCCTTTGGATTGTGAATCAATTTGCCCCATCCACGATTTGCTAAACTTTCCGCCAAATCCGTAGAGGCCGTGACATAACCCTGCAGTCCATTCTCTGTTTCAAAGGTATTATAAATCACCCAGCCCACATATCCGGAACAGTCCAGACCATTCTCCCTCTCAAAACGATGATCCTCGAAATTGTAGCTTGCATCTTGTTCTCTTGCAAAGGTCTCCCACTGCATACTTAGACCCAGATGTGTTGATGTCGCTCCTGCTGTACTATCCTCATTATCCCAACCACCACCCCAAATATACATGGTTTTGCCCACCGGCTGTAGAGAAATCTCCAAAAATCGCTGTATACTGGCTGTTTTTTGCATTTGCTGCGGATATTCTTTTTTCAGCAAAAACAAACCAATCACCGTCAGAAATAAGGACAATACTATCAAAAACAACTTTACTCTGTCTCGCAATCCGTATTTTTCTCTTATTCTCATCCAAATCTCCCAAAACATATTTACTAATTTTATGAAAAATTTGGCAAAAAATTCGGTAACTTCCAAATAGAAGTTACCGAATTTTTGTTATCGTTTCATTTCTCTAAGCATCCTCTTGTCCTCATCACTGACACGATAGGATTCCAGCATTTTCTGAATAGCTTTATTGTAAGTCCAGTCATCCAGGGTGTTATTGCCCACCTGCATGTATTCATACGTCTTATCTCTCTGCTTCGCCCAGGCCGTAGCAATCGCCCAGGCTACTGCCATTTTGCAGTAGTACTTTTCATTTTTCAAAGCATCTAAAATCTGCAAGGTCTGGTCGATATATTCATCTGTCAAATAATAATCCATCAGCATAACCGCCACTACACGCTGTTTAAATTCATCGTCTACCTTTGCATATGGCAAGAGAAATTCTAGGAATGTATCTCTATGCTTTGCAACAATTTTCAAATTGCTGCAAAAACCATCACACAAAGACCAATCATTGATTTTCTCGATATGATCTGAGATATACGGAAATAAGCTTTCCAAATCTGCCTTCGCATATCCAATTACAAAACCTTTTATATTCACTTCCTCATAGGTATCCTCTGGTGCCGTCTGAATAAAGGTCTTCCAATCCCCTTTGGAAATATCCTTGGCAATTCGACGAAGGATTGGAATGCGCACACCGAGAATCGGGCGGGAGTCTGGAATGAGAGAACTTGTAAAGGTCTTAAATTTTTCATCCACATAGGATTCCAATATTTCTTTTATATTCTCCGCTGTAACCGGCGTAGTATTTTTCTCTATCATAACTGCATCTGCCTCTTAATTATGATTCTGCACATATTCCATCACTCGTGGTGCTGCAATCAAAAACCAAGTCGAAAAACTCTGTGGTGCCTCTTCCAGTTCTCGTTTCAACTCTTCTAACGAAACCCAGCGAAGCTCCATAATTTCATCTGGGTCCACCTGAATATCCCCATGATAATCGGTCAAGAATACGTGGTCGATTTCATATTCACTCAAACCATCGTATTGACTGAAATAATTGAATGCAAACAGTTCCTTTGGAACACAAGCGCCCTGTGGAATGCCTAATTCCTCTTCTAAGCGTTTTTGAACGGCATCTGCAAGAGTTTCTCCCCATCTAGGGTGGGAACAGCAGGAATTCGCCCACAAACCGCCAGAATGGTATTTCTCTAAGGCACGTTTCTGAATCAGCATTTTTCCATCGTGTACGATGAATACCGAAAAAGCTCTATGTAACTGATTTTTCACATGCGTTTCTAATTTGTCTCCCGAACCAATTTCGTTATCAAACAAATCTACCCATATTAATTTGTCATTTGCATTCTTTTCCATAACGCCTCCTAAAATCCCAACATACTCACGAAAAATACGGTTGCAGCTGCACCTAAGGCAACCACCAGCAGACCTCTCTTAAAGTATGCCAAAAGCACTGCTACCACACAACCTGCTACTGCTCCTGCCTGGGAAGCCGTACTGGAAAAAATTGCAGGAAATGTCATCGCAGCCAGCACCGTATATGGTATGTAATATAAAAATGATTTGATACGATTGTTCTCAATTTTCTTTTGAAAAATCACCATTGGCGACACACGGATTATGTATGTCATCAATGCCATAATGGCGATTCCTCCAAGTATATAGAAAGGACTCATTCTCTTCTCCTTCTTTTCTCCAGCCTAAATCTATTGTTCTTCAGGTATCGGAAATAGCCATGCTGCAAATGCACTGACTACTACTGTAATAATAATAACCGACCATCCGCCTGATACTACCGACAAAAACGGAAGATATGTAAATGCATAACTTGCCGCAATCGCAAGTATCACTGCTATCAGCACACTTCGATTCTCTCTTGCTGGCGGTACAATAATAGCAATAAACATCCCATAAAGTGCGATTCCCATCGCATCTGTTAAACTCGCAGGCAAAAGCGAGGTAGCCACTGCACCGATAATCGTTCCGCCTGTCCAACCTAAAATCGGAGTCAGGATAAGACCCAGCATATAAGAAAAAGTCAGTTCACTTCTTCTTTGCATAGATACTGCAAATACTTCATCCGTAACGCCAAAAGATGCAATTAGTCGCTCCTTTAGTCCAAATTCCTTGTCCACCTTCTGGGATACCGAAAGGGACATCAGAAAATAGCGAATATTTATGATAAAGGTTGTTATTATAAGTTCCATATACGAGCTCTGTGCCAATAAAAGATTCGTTCCTGCAAACTGCCCCGCGCTGGTTAAATTGGTAAGGGAAATCAGTATCGCAGACCAAATTGGCATTCCCGATTTTACCGCAGTCAGTCCGAATGCCATGGATACCGATATGTAACCAAGGCAGATTGGAAAGCCGTCGCGAATTCCTTCTTTGAATTCCTGTTTATTCATAACGTTTACTTCTTTCTACATTTATGCCCCCTATTATAACAAAATGGAGTGACATTAGCCACTCCACTTTTCATAAAATTAATACTTATTATGTACTTTTTCTGCAAAACAAAGGAAATCCTTCAGTTCTACCTTCGTTCCGTCGTCCAAAATCATCGTTCCAGTCATCTTACCAAATACCTGGTGCTGTTCACTTACCAGCCATTTCATATCCGTAAAACTATTTCTATCAATGATTGGTTCAAAATCCATTTCAAATCTTCCATCACTGGAAGTGAACTTCCATGGTTTCAAATAGTCATCTTCTGGAATCACAAAAGTCACATCATCTATCTTATGTCCCACACCATTATAGAAAATGATATTTTCGGTAGCTGCTTTCGTATTTCCAAATCCATATCCAATATTGAATCCTACCGGAATACCGTCTACGTAACCACTGCCAGAGCCCCAGTACCACCAGTTGTCATAGGTCCATACGCCACGTCCCCAGTCTAAAATACCAAAATCGGTTTCTGGATTAAATTCATAACGCTGTCCATCGTATTCTGCCCAACCTACAGCCTGCATACAGTTTATTTTGTGGTTATAGTAGAAACGTCCTTTTTTGTCAAATGGTGTAGCAATTACTAAACTATCCTGTTCAGGTTCATTTAAAGCGATATCGCAACGGAAATCTTTTTCTCCATCAAATCCCTTAAATTCACACATAAGATGTCTTACACTGCCATCTGTTACAAACTCAAAGGATGACTTTTCAGCCTTCTGGGAAACCACACTATCTCTTGTATGAGGTGGCATGTTGAATTTTCCCATAGGTGCCAAAGTAAGCTCTGTTTCTGTGTGCTCCCACTTCTTTGTAAAATCAATAAAGGATGCGGATAACATACCCATATATCCCATATCATTTACTGTAAGAGCCACTGCAAAATCCTTGTTCATAATCAGATAATAGTCCCATTCTTTGATACGAAACTTTGGTGCCTTAATATCCCCTCTATCATATTCCTGCACCATTTTTCTGGACCAGCCTGGTTCTGCAATCTGGCCATTTTTTAATAATTTCTGTCTTTCGGTAACCTCATGATTTCGCATATTAACTCCCCCTAATACAAAGATACCGCACCGTAAAAGTGCGGTATCTTTCGTTTTAAAGACTATTTATTTTTTAAGGATTTTCTAAATTCTTTGTAAGAAACAGCTGCTTCTGATTTCATGAATTTGCTTCTGTTTACAACCCAAAGAACTAATGATACTGCAAAGAGTACCCAAAGAACGATTGCTGCTGTTCTACAGTTTGTAATAACAGCTGGTTCTGTTGCTTTGATTGTAGTATCTTTACCAATACCGTTCATAGCCTGAGAGTTTGCAATTGCGTATAAGTTGTGGTGAGCAGCTTCTTTCATAGCAGCTACTACAACTGGATCATCTTCGTATTTTGCTAAACCATTATCTGTAACCATGAATGCAAGCATTGAGTCGAATGTAGTAGTTCCGTTTAATACACCGTCAACAGCATTAACCATTGTGTTAAGTACGTTGTCAGTAATCTGGAGACCATTACAATTCCACTCACCGTTTAAGATACCCTTTAAGAGTCCTGCGTTAGCACCTGACCAAGTTGTACCCCAACGTGTGTAAGCCATCATTACACCATTACCGCCAGCCTGTGAATCTTCCAAACCACCCTGGAATGCTCTTAAGTAGATTTCACGAGCTGCCTGTTCGTTTAACCATACACCAAGACCGATACGATCCTGTTCACAGTCATTTAATGCAAAGTGTTTGTAAACTACGAATACACCCTTTTCTTCAATACCTTTTACTTCATAATGAGCCATTTCTGAAGAAAGTACAGAGTCTTCTGAATAGTATTCAAAGTTACGTCCTGAATATGGAGAACGGTGTGTATTTGCACCAGGTCCATAGAGGAATGTTACTCTTGCGTCTAAACAGTCATTACCTACGATGTTACCAATCTTGTATGCTAATTCTTTATTGAATGTAGCCGCAAGTACGTCTTCTGATGTAAGAGCTGTTGTTTCTACACCAAGCTGGCTACCAAATAACGCTACTGTTAAGCCCTGAGGACCGTTTTCATCACGAGTACCTGGAGACTGAACAGATTCTACTGGCATATGCCAATGGAAAGCATCAGCGATGAATGTAACCATTTCATCAAATGTAAGCTGGTCTAATAATTTATCCCAAGCTGGATCGTTATAATCTTTACCGATCATGTCGTAAAGTTTCATACCATTGTCAGCACCAAGTGTTGGCATTTCTACGGTAGAGTTAGGATCTGTTACATACTGCTGATCCTGTAATCCCTGAATTAAGTATTCGTTAAGAACGAATTTAACTGTCTTTTCAAGACTTGGCATTGTGCCTGTCCAGTCGTTACGTGTTAAGTAAACGATATCTTCTACTTCGTCATTCATGTTAGGGTCAGAAGCATTTAACTGATTTTCGATTTTTACGCCAGCATCAGATGTAGCGTATGTTGTAGTATCAAGCTTATCATTAGTCCATTTGCATACTAATGTCTTGTTACCATCAGCATCCATACCATTTTCTTTGGTATAGCCTTTTGCTGCTAATACGTTGTTTACAGCATTGTGTGAGTCTGTAGCTGCTGTGAAGTAGTAATCACCAGCATCCATGATATATGTACCTGCGCCATATGCGTCATAGCTTGCTACATAATCGCCATCTACTACGATAGTTAATGTTTCAGATTCTTTTGGCTGAAGAATCTGAGTCTTTTCAAAGCCTACTAACTGAACAGAAGCTTTTTCTACTTTGTTTTCAATGTCATACTGTGTGTATGGGCTCCGTACATAAATCTGTACAGTTTCTTTACCATCTCTATCACCAGTATTAGTTACCTTAACAGTAATTGTGTATTCCTGTGTATCTTCGTTATAGTTTAAAGTCATATCGCTATATTCAAATGTTGTATAGCTTAAACCATAACCGAATGGGAATGCTAC
>JAFUPI010000067.1 GCA_017481285.1 Agathobacter sp.
AGCGGTAGCAAAGGCGTATCCAGATAAGACACAGGCATTCGTATTTAAAATTCCTGTATTTGAAGAAATGCCAGAAGAACCAGCGGCTTTTACTGCAAGTGGTAACAGAAATAACTATTTGAAAACACTGGATGTAGAAGGTTTTTCTCTTACACCTACTTTTGATGGAGCGAAGACAGACTATTCGCTGATTGTAGATAATGATGTAACTTCCATCAAGATTTCTGCAACACCAGTTGTGGACAAATCTTCCATAGAAGGTGAAGGAACCTTGAAATTGATAGAGGGTACAAATACATTCTCCATTATTTGTAAATCTGAAAGTGGGGATAAGAAGACGTATACATTAACTGTAATCCGAGAAGAAAAAGATGCGGAGGAAACACCTGGTACACCGCCAGAGGACACTCCAGAAGAAACTCCACAGCCGACTTATTCTTCGGATAAATATACATTGGGCACTTACATCACAGGTGTAGCACCACAGACAACAGCAGCAGATTTCGTGGCAGGATTTACAGCAGAAGGATGCACATTAAAGGTGCTTACAGCAGAAGGTGCGGAACATACCGGTACAGTTGCTACTGGAAATAAGCTGGGTGTCTATGTAGATGGTAAACTGGTAGAAAGTAAGGATATCGTCATTTACGGAGATGTAAATGGGGATGGAAAAATAAATGTTTTAGATGCGATTATTATAAATCGATATACCATCAGCCTTTCTAACATTAGTGGGACATATCTGGTAAGTGCAGATGTAAATCGTGATGGAAAGGTGAACGTTTTGGATGCGATAATTATTAACAGATATACAATTGGTTTGTCTGAGATTGCTCAGAAATAGAGGTGAAAATGATGAAAAAAGCATTAAGTTATTTTATGGTGTTAGCAATGCTCATGATGGCTTTGGTAGTGCCGATAGAATCTTATCAAGCCTATGAAGCAAATCTTTCGGTTTCCGTAAGTGCTTCTACAGTTAAAATTGGTGATACGGTAACCGTAACAGTGAAGGCACCGGGGGCTGCTTCAGGTCCAGTAAGTTTATATTTTCCGACTGATGTGTTTGAACATGTTTCGACTTCTACGGAGGTTCAGGTTGTTGGAGGAACGCTCCAGTTTAGTATCGGAAAAGGGGGCAGAGCTGGTTCTGATACGGTAACTGTCAACTTAAAAGCAAAAACTTCTGGTACAGCAACTTTAAAAGTGGAAGCAACGGGAGATATCTATGATTTTGATTCGTTGGAGGAAGTGACATTAAAAGGTGCGTCTGCGAGTGTTACAGTTGAAAATCAGGCTACTACACCACCAGACGATGACGACGGAACATCCGAGCCACAAAAATCCGACGATAATTCTTTGGTTTCCTTAAAATTATCCAGTGGTACTTTATCGCCAAGTTTCAAAGGAAATGTGACAAAATATACGGCTACAGTAGGGTATGATGTGACGAAGGTAGTTGTAAGTGCGAAAACTTCCAGCTCAAAAGCAACCATTGAATCTGTAACAGGAAATGGAACCGTAAATCTTAAAGTAGGCGAAAATACGATTCAGATTGTAGTTAAGGCAGAAAATGGGGTAAAGGCGACTTATACTATCGTTGTAACCCGTAAAGCACAGGAATCAACGACTCCACAGCCATCGGAAAGTGAGTCACAGACGACTCCACCAGAAGAAAATGAAATTCTTCAGTGGAATGGAGAACAGCTGCAGGTTGCAGATAAGATTCCAGACGAGAGTATTCCAGCAGGATTTGAAAGCAAATTGCTGGTAGTAAATGGACAGCAGATGCAGGGGCTTTCTTTTACAAAAGGTGATTTGAAAGTTTTATATTTAAATAATACCAATGGTGCGGGCTCTCTTTATGTGTATGATGAAACATTAGAGACCATTTATCCATTTATTAAGCTGACATCAGAGAAGAGCTATGTAATGGTTCTTTTACCGGATGAACAAAATGCACCAGCTCCGGATGGTTTTGAGAGTTGTACATTTTCTATTGAAGGAAAAGGAATTATCAGTGCATACCAGTTGAAGGAAGAAGTTCCTACAGGAACAGAAGCGGTAGAAGATTCTACTATGAGCTGGAACCTTTTCGGCACAGAAACCTTCTATGCAGCACCAGCGAAAGGAAATGAATTCTACCTGATTTACTGTATGAATAGTAATGGAGAAAAAGGCTGGTATATGTATGATTCTGTGGAAGGAACATTCCAGCGTTATCTTGCAGCTTCTTCCAGTATACAGGTTGGTGGTACCCCTTCAGAGGATCCTGAGGTGGGAGATGAATATGCAAAATTAGAAAAAGAATTAAATGCAGCGAAAATGACACAATATATTATTATTGCAATTGCTGCAGCGGTTATCGTAATTCTTATCATCATTATCGTAGTACTTATCTTAAAGAATCGTTCGGGTGACGATGATGGATATTGGGATGAAGTGTATGATGAAGATGAGGAAGAAAAACAGGATGAAGTAGTAGATGCAACAGTTGTGGCTACTACGGTTATTGAAACAAAAGTAGAAGATGTAGAAGATGAAGACGATGATGAAATTGAAATCGAATTCTACAATATGGAAGAAGCCATTGTGGAAGAGACTGAAAAGTCAGAAAAAGTGGTTTCGAAAGACGATGATAGTGATTTAGAGTTCATCGATTTTGAATAATTTATTGGAGGCAATAAATTGAAGGTTACAGATAAAGCGAAAAAAGCATTAGATATCGCGAACAGACTTTCCAAAAGTATGCATTATAATTATGTAGGAACCGAGCATATTCTTGCAGGATTGTTGAAAGAAGGCACGGGTGTAGCTTCCGAGGTTTTAACAGCGAATGGAGTGGAACTTTCCAAGCTTTTGCAGATGATAGAAGAACTGATTTCTATTGGTGCAGATACTTTGGTCGCAGAGCGAGATGGCTATTCTCCACGTGCACAGCACATTTTGGATAAGTCGGAGGAAGAAGCTCGTAAACTGGGCTATGAAAAAGTTGGAACAGAGCATATTTTGCTGGCAATTATCAAGGAGGGGGACTGTGCAGCCTCCCGCCTTTTGAACACCCTTGGCGTGAATTTGCAGAAATTGTTTACCGATGTAATTGGTGCAATGGGCGAAGATCCAGCGAAATATAAAGAAGAATATGCCAAAAGCAGAAACACAGCGAAGAATGGTTCTGCTACACCGACTCTTGACCAGTATTCCAGAGATTTGACAGAAATGGCTGCAGAGGGCCTTTTAGACCCTGTCATCGGAAGAAAGCAGGAAACCGAGCGTGTCATTCAGATTCTCAGTCGTCGTGGAAAAAATAATCCATGTCTGATTGGTGAACCAGGTGTTGGTAAAACTGCTATCGTAGAAGGTATTGCAGAAAGCATCGTAAATGGTACTGTGCCAGGACTTTTACAGGGAAAAAGACTGGTGTCTTTAGATATGTCAGGATTAGTAGCGAAATCCAAATATCGTGGCGAGTTTGAAGAACGCATTAAGAAGGTTATCAACGAGGTAATTGCTGCGGGTGATGTCATTCTTTTTATTGATGAAATTCATACGATTATTGGTGCAGGTGGAGCAGAAGGTTCACTGGATGCAGCGAATATTTTGAAGCCATCTATGGCAAGAGGGGAGTTGCAGGTAATTGGTGCGACTACCATTGAAGAATATCGCAAACATATTGAAAAAGATGCTGCGTTGGAGCGACGTTTCCAGCCAGTTATCGTAGAGGAACCTTCTATAGAAGAAACTATAGAAATTTTGAAAGGTGTTCGTAGTCTTTATGAAAAGCATCATCAGGTTGTTATTTCAGATGAAGGTGTAGAGGCTGCGGTTACCTTATCTGCCAGATATATCAATGATAGATTTCTTCCAGACAAGGCAATCGACCTTATGGACGAAACGGCTGCTAAGATTCGTTTGGGGCTTTTGGGTTCTCCACTTAAGCTAAATGGTCTTCACAAAGAGATTCATGACGCGGAATTGGCAATTGAGGCCGCATTGCAGGCTGGTGATATTGAAAAGGTTCGCGAAGAAAAGGCGAACAAAGAAGCACTTTGCAAGGAACTTGCGAAACAGGAAAAGAAAGCAAAAAATAATTCTGGTAAAAAGCTGCCTGTGATTGGCGAAAGCGAAATCGCAGATGTGGTTGCGGGCTGGACTAAAATTCCAGTGAACCGTTTGACAGAAAATGAAGCAGCTCGTTTACAGAAATTAGAATCAGTACTTCAAAAACGTGTCATCGGACAGGAAGAGGCGGTTACTGCTGTTTCCAAGGCAGTGAGAAGAGGTCGTGTAGGACTTAAAGATCCAAAACGTCCAATTGGTTCTTTCCTTTTCCTTGGACCAACAGGTGTTGGTAAGACGGAGGTTTCTAAGGCACTTGCGGAAGCGGTGTTTGGAAAAGAAGATGCCATGATTCGTGTGGATATGTCTGAGTATATGGAGAAACACAGTGTGTCGAAACTCATTGGTTCGCCACCAGGATATGTGGGACATGAGGATGGTGGACAGCTTAGTGAAAAGGTGCGTCGCAATCCGTTCTCAGTTGTGTTATTTGACGAAATCGAAAAAGCCCATCCGGATGTGTTCAACGTATTACTTCAGGTATTAGATGAGGGACATATTACAGATTCGCAGGGACGTAAGGTTGATTTTAAAAACACCATCATCATTATGACTTCTAATGCAGGGGCACAGGCAATTATTGAACCGAAACGTCTCGGTTTTGGCAATAAAGAGGATGAGAAACAGGATCATCAGAAGATGAAAGACAGTGTTATGGAGGAAGTAAAACGTATTTTCAAACCAGAGTTCTTGAATCGAATCGATGAGACTATTGTATTTCGTGCGTTAAATAAAGAAGATATGAAGCAAATTGTAACCATCATGATAAAAGAGTTACAGAAACGTTGCAAAGATCAGTTGAATATGGAATTAAATGTAACTACTGCGGCAAAAACCTTTATCGTAGAAAAGTCCTTTGATCGAAAATATGGTGCGAGACCACTGAAACGCAAGATTCAGGATGAGATAGAGGATAGGCTGTCAGAAGAGATTATCAAAGGTGCGATTAAGGCTGGAGATAAGGTTACAGTTTCTGTAAAAAAAGATGCAATTTTTATTTCATAGTGGTATAATGTTTTTAAGCGATGAAACTATAAAATTCATTTGGAAATCATATCGCTGTGGGAATTTACAGGAGGAGAAAAATGGCTGTAATTAGTGAATTACTTCGTGTAGAAGCAGATGGAACAATCAGTTTTGGAGATTACACATTAGACGCAAAAGCGAAATTGGATAACTTTCAGCATAATGGAGCAGTTTATAAGGTGAAAACTTATAAAGACATTACAAAGTTAGAATGCAATGACATCTTTGTATATGAATCTGTTCCAGGAACGGCAGTATCTAATTTTAATAGAGAAGAAGGCAAGGTTTCGTTCTCTACGACGGGAATGGAAGGCGCACAGATTACATTGGGATTAGAACCAGAAACAGAATATGAAATTACTGTGGATGGCGAGTCTGTAGGTGCGATGAGTACCAATTTAGGAGGTAAATTAAGCCTTAGTGTAGAAATAGAGAATGAAAAAGAAGTTGCTATTTCAGTAAATAAGAGATAATTTGTGTAACGTATAGACCCGGCCAAAGACTTGGTCGGGTTTTTCTTTTTCCTATAATATAAGTAGAAATGAGTTTAGGAGGAGTATATGGCGAAAGGCAAAGCAAGTGTGTATTTTTGTCAGAATTGCGGTTTTGAATCATCCAAATGGATGGGGCAATGTCCAGGATGTAAAGAATGGAATAGTTTTGTAGAGGAAGTAGTAGATAGAAAAGGAAATGTATCTGCCAGTGTAAAGAAAGCATTGGAAGAGGCAAAAACGGTTCCTTTGTCTGCGGTATCATCTGCGAATGAAGAACGTACCAGCACAGATATGAAAGAGTTAGACCGTGTATTAGGCGGAGGTATCGTAAAAGGTTCGTTAGTATTGGTAGGTGGTGATCCAGGTATCGGTAAATCTACACTTTTATTGCAGGTGTGTAAAAATCTATCCAATAAGAACCTTTCTGTACTTTATATTTCGGGAGAAGAATCTCTGCAGCAGATAAAAATTCGTGCTGAGAGAATTGGAACATTTCAGGATTCGTTGGAATTGTTGTGCGAGACGAATCTGGATGTTATCAAAGAGGTCATCAGCCGCAAGAAGCCAAGTGTTGTAATTGTGGACTCGATTCAGACCATGTTTAGCGACAATGTTGGTTCTGCACCAGGAAGTGTTTCACAGGTGCGCGAAGCAACCAGTGTATTTATGCAGATTGCAAAGGGCTTGGATATTTCTATATTTATCGTAGGTCATGTAACCAAGGAAGGCGTAGTAGCTGGTCCTAGGGTGTTGGAACATATGGTAGATACTGTGCTTTATTTCGAAGGCGACCGTCATGAAAGTTATCGTATTTTGCGTGGAGTAAAAAATCGTTTTGGTTCTACGAACGAAATTGGTGTATTTGAAATGCGCAATATCGGTTTGGTAGAAGTGGAAAATCCATCGGAATTTATGCTTAGTGGAAAACCAGTAGGTGCATCGGGTTCGGTGGTAGCATGTTCTATGGAAGGAACGAGACCTATATTATTAGAAATTCAGGCACTGGTTTGTCATACCAATTTTGGAAATCCGAGAAGAACGGCAACAGGTACTGATTATAATCGAGTGAATCTGCTTATGGCAGTTTTGGAAAAAAGACTTGGGATGCGTTTGTCAGAATGCGATGCTTATGTCAATATTGCAGGCGGTATTCGCATGAACGAGCCGGCAATCGATTTGGGAATCGTGTTAGCGATTATATCCAGTAAATTAGATAAGCCAATCAATGAGAAAACCATTTGCTTTGGTGAAGTTGGTTTAAGTGGTGAAGTTCGTGGAGTAAGCATGGCGGAGCAGAGAGTGTTAGAAGCAAAGAAGTTAGGCTTCGAACGATGTATTCTGCCACAGGTTTGCAAAACTGGATTTGTGCATGAGATTAAAGGAATTGAATTAGTTGGAGTAAGCAATGTAAAAGAAGCACTGGATGCTATTCAATAAAATAAGGTGATAAAAGGCTCTTAGACAGTTGTTCGAGAGCCTTTTGTGTTTAAAAATGCTAATTGTATATAAAAAATATAATAATCAGACAATTTAGACAATTTAAGAAAAAAGGGGGGAGTTGACCTACTTTATTTTTTGTCGATTTTTGTGTTGACTTTGATTTACCCCCATGATAATATAACAAAGCTGACTCGCGGGACGCCTTGATTGGGAGAGCCTGAGATAAGCATTAAAAATAAAGTTGAAAAACTTTAAAAAAGTTGTTGACAGAGGTTGCAACTTATGATATTCTATCAAAGTTGTCGCCAACGAACGACAGCAAACGAACATTGATAACTAAACAGTGAAAAACCTTGAAAGATTCAAAGAGAACATGACGATTGACTTTGTCAATCGTATAATTCAAGGTGCGAATCGAAAGATTCGCAGCGAACGTTTTAATCGAGAGATTAAAAC
>JAFUPI010000068.1 GCA_017481285.1 Agathobacter sp.
AAAGCGTGTAAAGAAAAACGTTGAACGCGGACAGGCACATATCCAGGCATCTTTCAATAACACAATCGTTACAATTACAGATGCACAGGGTAACGCTTTATCATGGGCAAGTGCTGGTGGTCTTGGATTTAGAGGTTCAAAGAAATCTACTCCATATGCTGCACAGATGGCAGCTGAAACTGCTACAAAAGCAGCTTTAATTCATGGTTTAAAGACAGTTGACGTATTTGTAAAGGGACCAGGTTCAGGTAGAGAAGCAGCTATCCGTGCACTCGCAGCTTGCGGTCTCGAAGTTACATCAATCAAAGACGTAACTCCAGTTCCTCACAACGGATGCCGTCCACCAAAACGCAGAAGAGTTTAATTAGGAGGGATAGATTAAGATGGCAGTTAATAAAGTACCTGTACTTAAAAGATGTAGATCCCTTGGTTTAGAACCAAGCTATTTAGGATATGATAAGAAGTCAAAAAGAAACTTAAGCAGAGCAAATAAGAAAGTTTCTGAATACGGACTTCAGTTAAGAGAAAAACAGAAAGCTAAATTCATCTACGGTGTATTAGAAAAACCTTTCCGTAACTACTATGAAAAGGCAGATAAGATGAAAGGCTTAACAGGTCCAAACTTAATGACTATGTTAGAAACAAGACTTGATAACGTAGTATTCCGTTTAGGTTGGGCTCGTACAAGAAGAGAAGCTAGACAGATTGTTGACCACAAATTCGTTACAGTAAACGGAAAAATCGTTAACATTCCTTCATACTTAGTAAAAGCTGGTGACGTTATCGAAATCAGAGAAGCTAAGAAGAGCACTCAGAGAATGAAAGACATCGCTGAAGTTGCTGGTGGAAGAATTGTACCAGAATGGTTAGACTGCGAAGATAACTTCAAAGGTACAATCAAAAACTTACCAACACGTGAACAGATCGATGTTCCAGTTGACGAAATGCTTATCGTCGAATTATACTCTAAATAATTAAGATTTTAGTCGGATTCCGGCCGTGGTTTATACCACGGCTATCCGTCGCTTAACCAAAACCCGAGAAGGAGGGACTTTGTAGTGTTCGATTTTGAAAAACCAAGAATTGAAATCGCAGAAATTTCAGAAGACAAAAAATACGGCAGATTTGTTGTAGAACCATTAGAAAGAGGTTATGGTACAACACTTGGAAACTCTCTTAGAAGAATTATGCTTTCTTCATTACCAGGTGCAGCTGTAAGCCAGGTAAAAATCGATGGTGTTTTACATGAATTCAGCTCAATCCCAGGCGTAAAAGAAGACGTTACTGAGATTATTATGAATATCAAAAACCTTGCTATTCGTAACAATAGTTCTACAAATGAACCTAAAGTTGCTTATATCGAATTCGAAGGTGAAGGCGTGGTAAAAGCAAGCGATATCCAGGTAGATTCTGATATCGAAATTTTAAACCCAGAATTAGAAATTGCTCACTTAAATGGTGGAGTAGATTCTAAATTATACATGGAACTTACTATTACAAAAGGTAGAGGTTATATCAGTGCAGATAAGAACAAAACAGAAGACACACCAATCGGTGTAATCGCTATTGATTCTATCTACACACCAGTAGATCGTGTAAACCTTACTGTAGAAAACACTCGTGTTGGTCAGGTTACAGACTATGATAAACTTACTCTTGATGTGTTTACAAACGGAACACTTGAACCAGATGAAGCAGTAAGTCTTGCAGCTAAAGTTTTAAGCGAACATTTAAATCTTTTCATCGACCTTTCAGATGCTGCTCAGCAGGCAGAAGTTATGGTTGAAAAAGAAAATGATGCACAGGAAAAAGTTCTTGAAATGAATATTGATGAACTTGAATTATCTGTACGTTCATACAACTGCTTAAAGAGAGCTGGAATTAACACAGTTGCAGAACTTATCAACAGAACTCCAGAAGATATGATGAAAGTTCGTAACTTAGGACGTAAGTCTTTAGAAGAAGTATTAGCAAAATTAAAAGAATTAGGTTTACAGTTAAACCAGGGTGATGAATAGTCCCTTGTTTTAATAAATACTCAGATAGGCAGAACCGATAAGACCGAAGAGCGCGGCTTATGTCTCTGCGGAATTGAATGGTATTCAATCCGCAAGCTCCGCTGAGGATGCGCAGCTACGCGCGCGCAGAAGCCAACAGCTTCTGCAAGTGGCAACTGGTGGGAAACCACTGAAACAAGATATTGCATTCGGTAAGTAAGACCAAAGTGCGTGGCCGGATGTACCACAAATGGAGGAAAGAAAAATGGCAAAATATCGTAAATTAGGCAGAACAAGCAGCCAGAGAAAAGCATTATTAAGAGGCCAGGTTACACAGCTTCTTGCTAATGGCAAAATCGTAACAACTGAATCAAAAGCAAAAGAAGTTCGCAAAATTGCTGAAGGTCTTATTGCTATGGCAGTTCGTGAAAAAGACAACTTCGAAGAAGTTACTGTAACAGCTAAAGTTGCTCGTAAAGACAAAGATGGCAAGAGAGTAAAAGAAGTTGTTGATGGAAAGAAAGTTACTGTATATGATGAAGTAGAAAAGACAATCAAAAAAGATATGCCTTCAAGACTTCATGCTAGAAGAGAAATGCTTAAAGTCCTCTACACAGTAAAAGAAGGAACTGGCAAAAAAGCTACAGAAGTTGATTTAGTTGCAAAATTATTCGACGAAATCGCACCAAAATACGTAAACCGTAACGGTGGTTACACAAGAATCGTTAAAATCGGTCAGCGTAAAGGTGATGGCGCTTTAGAAGTAGTTCTCGAATTAGTTTAATATTAAGGCTAGCAAAATAAATGCCGCAGTGATAATATAAAATTATCATTGTGGCATTTTTTGTTGCAAATCATGAAGACTCAAAAGAGGTGAATAGTTATGAAGTTGGGAAAGAAAGTTCAAAATGCAAAAAAAAGAATACTTTGCGTATTAATTTTCTTCGGAATGACTTTGTCTATGTTACCAATTTATACAGGTACATTTAAAGCGGACGAAAAGATCATTCGAATTGGTTATGATGCGAATTCTAACTTCATCAAGGAAGCGAATGGCAGTTACTATGGATATGGCGTGGAGTATCTGGAAAAGATTGCAGAATACACAGGCTGGAAGTATGAATATGTCAATGATGAAAGCTGGCAAGCTTCGTTGGACAAGCTTCGAAATGGACAGATTGATTTGATATGTACGGCACACTATACGGAAGAGCGTGCCGCAGAGTTCTTATATTCAAATATTCCACTGGGTTACGAAACTTCTCTTTTGTATGCAAAACCAGATAGTAAAATTTTTTATCAGGATTTCGAAGCGATGCAGGGGTGTAAAATTGGATTGCTCAAGGAAAGTTATTCTGCACAGGATTTTGCAGCTTATGCTTTAAAACAAGGGATTCAATATGAGGGTGTTTTTTTTGAGCGAGAAAATGACATGATAGAAGCTCTTGAGAAAGAAAAGATTGATATGATGGTCATCGGAAGTCGCTATGCAACCTCCGACCTCAAGCTGGTTGATACATCGGGTGCGAATGCATTTTATTGTATTGCAGAAGATGGGAACGCTGCATTGATTGAAGAGATAGAAACGGTACTTCAGCAGATTATGTTCGATGAACCAACATTTGAAGGTTCCTTGAACGATAAATATTTTGGACATAGTGCGATATCCAACTCTCCGCTATATACCAAAGAGGAGCTCGCTTACATTGAAAGCCTCGGGCAACTGAAAATAAAATTTATCCAGGACCAGCGTCCTTCTTGTTATATAGAAAATGGTGAAACGAAGGGGATTTGGGCAGAGGTTATTGCTCTTCTTTCCGAAAAAAGTGGGATAGACTTTGTGTTAGAAGGTGGAAGCGCAGAGGAGTATTCTCAGGAAGCTTATGAGAAATATTTAGAAGAGGGATATTTGTTACTTCGTACGCAAAAGGCGTTAGAGCACATGAATGATTTGGAAGGAACAATAACTTCCAATGCGATTACAAATGTATCTGTGTCTTATGTAAAGCGTCAAGCGGCTTTTGTGGAGGATAAATATGTTTCTCATGTAATTGCTACTACAAAAGATTTGGCGTATCTTGAACCTTTATTGCTAGAAGAGAATCCAGACTACGAAGTTAAATATTTTGAAAATACGAAAGAATGTCTGGAGGCCCTTATTCATAAAGAAGCGGGCATGGCAATTCAAAACAGTCATCGAACGAGTTATCTGATGCAGAAACCAGAGTATGCAGAAAAACTCGCGATAGTGCCGGGTATTGATCATGGAAATGATATATGCTTAGTGGCAATGGAAGAACAGCAATTATTGATTGATATTATTAATAAAGCAATTCATCATATCTCTTATGAGGAAATCAATGAAATTGTAAAAAGAGAATTGCTAATGAATCCTTATCCATTGGAATTAGATGATATTGTATATCAGTCCTGGGAATGGATGCTAGGTATCGGAGCTGTAATAGTAATTGCAATCATTGTGTATACGGTTTTGACACATCGAGTAGCGGCATTAAAGGTTCAGAAGAAAGAATATGAACTTTTACAGAAAAAAGTACAGTTAGATGAAATAACAGGCTTATATAATCGTTCCTATTTCTATGAAGTGGCGAAAGAACTGATTCAAAAAACAGATGAAGAAATGTGTATCATTACGATGGATATTTCAAATTTTAAGGTTGTAAATGAGCTTTACGGAATGAATGTCGGTGATCGCTTGTTGAAAGAAATCGCAGAGCAGGTACAGAAGTTGGATAAAGAACATCATATGGTACCAGCCCGTTTTATGGCAGATCATTATTACATGTGTATGCCAAAATCAGAATTTGACCAGATTGATTTCCCAAAGAGTTTCAAAACTTTCTTAGAGGATATGGATATTCGCGTGGTATATGGTGTTTTCATGGTAGAAGATAACAAGGAAATGCCAATCAACGTTATGTGTGACCGAGCATTCATTGCTGCACATGATAAGAATTATAAATATGTAGAATATATCCATTTCTATAATGATAGCGAACGTAAGCAACTTATGCTGGAACAGGAAATTGAATATGAGATGGAAAAAGCTCTGGAAGAGTGTCAGTTCTATATTGTGGTTCAGCCAAAGTATGATCCTGCTACAGAAAAAATCGTAGGTGGTGAAACACTTGTAAGATGGCAGCATCCAGAAAAAGGAATTATATCTCCAGGTCTATTTATAAAGGTATTCGAAAAAGATGGCTTTATTATTCAATTGGATTACTTCGTTTGGGAAGAAACTTGTCGTTTGCAGGCTCGAATGAAACAAAAGGGAATCAAGACAGTGCCGATTTCTATTAATGTATCTAGAGCGCATTTTTATGGTAGCGAGTTGTTGAATAAGTTGCGAGAATTGATTCAGAAATACAATCTGGATACTTCAGACATCGAATTGGAGATTACAGAATCCATTTGTGGAGAAGATTCTGGAAATATTTATGATTTGATTCGCGAGCTTCAAAAAGAAGGTTTCAAGATTGCGATGGATGATTTTGGAAGCGGTTATTCTTCTCTAAATATGTTAAAAGAAATGCCGTTGGATATTATCAAGATGGATTTGAAATTCCTAGATGGAGAAGAAACCAAGAGCCGCCTTATCTTAAAGGCTCTTATTGAAATGGCCCAGACCATGGAATTGAAAGTGGTTGTAGAAGGCGTAGAAATTCTTTCACAAGTAGAGTTTTTAAGACAGTTTAAGGATTGTTACTTGCAGGGATATTATTTTTCCCGTCCAGTGGTAGCAGAAGTTTTTAAAGAAATGGTTGAGAATAATTAATGAATAGAATAACAAAAAAGAAGTGTAGCTTGGCGGCTACACTTCTTTTTTGATTTGGAACGCAATTACAATTGGAGAATTGCGATATTTTATAAACTATAAGGATCTGCCTTATACTTTTCAATAATCTTCTGACATCTGTCATATGGATTTAATAAATCGCTGATAGAAGCATCATGATTTAATGTGTCAATGATGTAAGCGATGTATTTACTCATATCACAGTTGATGTAGTATTCTCTAGAAAGTAAATCTGGAGTCTGGTAAGTTAAGTTTGTTGTTACAACACGATAGATTAACCCTTCTTCATAAGCCTTGTCGAAAGAAGCAAGACCGTTTGTGAAAAGGCCGAAAGTAGAGCAAACGAAGATGCGGTTCGCATTACGTTTCTTTAATTCTTTTGCTGTATCAATCATACTTTCGCCAGATGAAATCATATCATCTAAGATAATTACATCTTTACCTGCTAAATCCTGACCTAAGAATTCGTGTGCAACGATTGGATTACGACCGTCTACAATCTTTGTGTAGTCACGACGTTTGTAGAACATACCCATATCTACGCCGAGAATATTTGCCATATAAATAGCACGACCTGTAGCACCTTCGTCTGGTGAGATTACCATTAAGTGTTCAGGGTCAATCTGCATATCCTTTACATTTGTAAGCATACCTTTGATAAACTGGTAAACAGGCTGTACGGATTCAAATCCACCACGAAGTGGAATAGCATTCTGTACACGTGGGTCATGAGCATCAAATGTAATGATATTGTCTACACCCATAGCTACTAATTCCTGAAGTGCTAAAGCACAGTCAAGAGATTCGCGAGAAGAACGTTTATGCTGACGGCTTTCGTAAAGGAAAGGCATGATAACCGTGATTCTTCTTGCTTTTCCGCCACAAGCTGCAATAATACGTTTTAAATCTGCGTAGTGATCATCTGGAGACATGTGGTTGATTTGTCCACAAAGTTTGTAAGTTAAGCTCCAGTTTGTTACGTCTACTAAAATGTATAAATCAAGACCACGAATAGACTGGTTGATTACACATTTTGCTTCACCGGAACCGAAACGAGGGTTTGAAGCAGGAATGATGTAGCTTTCTTTGTGATAGTCTTTGAAAGCAGCATCGTGCTGGTGCTCGTGTTCACGGTTTTCTCTCCAAGTGGTGAGGTATTCATCTACTTTTGCACCTAATTCGGTACAGCTTTTAGTAGGAATAATACCTAAGATTCCATTTGGGATTGTTTCTAGAATTCTTTCATCGTTTGGCATGATGTCCTCCGTAAAAAAAGTTGTTTATAAATTAGCTTATACATAATGTATAAGTAACTACCTGAGTTATCGTAATTTTTTCTGAATACGAATGTCGTCACCAAATAATTTGATGAGCGTATAATTGCTGGAAATTCGTGACCAGGTGCGCTCTGAATACATATCAATCATCTGATTTAGATTCAAATTGGTTGATATAATTGTCGATTTGTGTCGAAGAAGTCGTTCATTTACACACAAAAATAACTGAGATGTGGTAAATGAGTTTGCGAATTCTGTTCCTAAATCATCAATGATAAGCAAATCGCAATCAAAAATATTTTGATGAGCTGCAATAGCATCAGCATCGCGATCAAACACACCTTTGCTCAATATATCAAATAATTGGAAGGCTGTAAAGTAAATTACAGAATAACCTTTTTCTAATAATTCCTTTGCAACGCAGTTGGAAAGAAACGTTTTTCCAACGCCTGTGTTACCATAAAAGAAAAGATTTTTAGGTTTGTTATCAAAATCCTCAATGAAATGCTTACACTCATCTACAGCACGTTTGGCTGTGTCGAGAGAGGATAAACCAGTAGTAGGATTAATCTCCTCATCTGAATAGTATTCGAAAGAAAAGGAATTAAAATTCTCACGAGACAAAATATTTTTAATATTTGACTGAGAATACACTACATTAATTACTTCCTGTTTAAAACAATGACATTTTTCGCCATTGATATAGCCGGTATCTCTGCAATCCGCACAGGTATAAATCGGTTCAAAAGAGTCTTCGTCAAAACCACTGGCGAGAAGCAGATTCTTTTTTTCATTACGTAAATCTTCTATTTTCTTTTTCAGAAGATTATAGCTTAAATTGTCATCTTCTAATTTTTTGCGGGCTGCTTCTACGGAAAGAGAAGCAATTGTATCATTTATGGATTTTAGCTGAGGTACTTTTGCATAGACTTCGTTTAATCGTTCCTGCGTCAGGTGGCGATTGCGAAGCTGTCTGCTTTGGTAACCACGCATGATTTCGTCATACTGTGCATTTGTAAGTGCCATAAGTTCCTCCGAAATTTTGTGTATGCTTACTGTACAGATGAAGTAAGTAACATTTTTTCGAGTTTATCAAAATCGTAGGTGCGCTGTTCAAAATTATTGAATTTGTTGCGCTTTGCAGTGCTTGTCTGTGTTGGAGCAGTGCTGCGTTTGGTCTTTGAGTACGCTTCGTCCAATGCTGCAATATCTTTTAAGGTATGTACATTTTGATTATGCCAATTGGTTAAGATGCTGTCGGCATATTCAAAGCTAGGTTTCTGTGTTGCAGAAATTGTACGTTTGCAAGCTTCCTGAATGATTTCGATATCAAAAGCAAAGTCCTTGGACCATTTGTTCACAAAAACGATTTCAGAATCTGCAAGATTTCTTCCGCTGATACCAAAGGCTTTCATGATGCTGTAATAAGCTTTGGAACGAATGGAAACATGTTCTTTTGCTTTTTCAATAGAATCAATTCCATTCTCAGCCCAGCCTAAAGCAACCTTATCCATATAACGAAGGCTTGAGTGACCATTGGTAATACAGTATTCCACCAGATATTCAATCAATTCTCCAGAGAATTTCAAACCATCGTACCAAAAGAACAGGGTATTCATTTCGGTCGAATTCAATGGATGTTTCAAATAGGTTTCTATGATAAATAAAAGTTCTGATACTTCATGGTTATTGGTAAAGGCTTTTACTTCGTCCAGGCTATATTCGCGTTTTTTGCTTGCCGAAGTAGTAGCTTTTTTAACACGGGCAGGTTTGGTTTCTTCCATAACAGGAGCTTCTGCTGGTGCTGTTGTGATTTCCACAACAGGAGCAGTAGTATTATGCTGAACGCCTCCAGTTAGGTCTTTGAAACATACCCCGGTGAGCTGGTTCTTGTCATTTAATTCAATGCTAAGAACTCCTACTTTTTTCCAATATTTTAACGCACGAAGAATATCTTTTTCCGTATAATTAAAATGATCTGCAATGGCAGAAATGGAACAGTCGGAAGCCGCAGAAGAGCCCATACAGCGCAAAAGGAACAAATATACCTTTACGAATTCACCATTTGCATCTGCCATATATTTATCGATAAACACACGTGGCACACTAATGTGGTTGTGTGGGTAATCGCTCTTTAACTGAATCATTGACATAATAAAACACCTCTCTAAGTTCCCATAGTATAGCACAGAAAATTTAGAAATGGAAGAGCAAAAAATCCCACAAACCCAGTAAAATCAAGGGTTTGAGGAATTGTGGATAAGTGGATAACTAGGCGGACATGCCCTATTTTCAAGGGTTTGTGAGGGATAAAAAAATCCACATTAAGATGGGATAAACTCACCCATTTTAATGTGGATATTGTGGACAACTATTTACCTAACAAAGATTCGCCGATTTCTACAACGTTTCCGGCTCCCATAGTTATCAACAGGTCGCCGTTCATACAATTTTTTAATAAAAATTTTTCAATTTCCTCAAAGGAAGGGAAATAATAGCTTTCCGTACCTTTTTCTTTTACCAATGCAAGCAGGTCTTTGGAACTGATGCCGATGGTGTTTTTCTCACGGGCCGCATAAATATCTGCAAGAACCAAAATGTCAGCTTGGGACAGTACATCTGCAAATTCATTTAAGAATGCTTTGGTTCTGGTGTAGGTATGTGGCTGGAAAACCAATACCAATCTCTTATGAGGATAGTTTGCAGCAGCATCCAGAGTTGCCTGAATTTCCGTTGGGTGATGTGCGTAGTCGTCAATGACAGTTACACCGTCTACCTCGCCTTTGTACTGGAAACGACGGTTGGCGCCGCCGAATTTACGTAAACCAACAAGGACTTCTTCCTGTGGAAGTTCCATCAAATGTGCCAAAGCAATACATGCCAATGCATTGGATACATTATGCATACCTGGAACATTTAAATGCACTTTCATAAGAGGTCTGCCTTCATACATAGCGGTAAATATACCACAGGCTCTTTCGTCAAAAAGAATATCTTCCGCATAAAAATCAAATCTTGGGTCCAAACCATAGGTAAGAACCTTATGTGGCAAATGTGCAATCAGTTCTTCGTAATTTTCGATTTCTCCATTGATGATGGTTGCTCCATCTGCACGGGTGTTTGCAGCAAATTTCTTGAATGAATTGCGAACATCTTCCAAATCTTTGAAAAAGTCCAAATGTTCTGCTTCTACATTTAAAATGATACTGTATTTTGGACGGAAGTTTAAAAAGCTGTTTGTGTATTCACATGCTTCAGAAATAAATACTTCCGATTCGCCAACACGGAGGTTGCCGTCAATCGCAGAAAGGATTCCGCCTACGGTAATGGTTGGGTCTGTATTGGCTTCTAAAAGCACCTGGCTAATCATGGAAGTGGTAGTGGTTTTTCCGTGAGTGCCAGAAACTGCGATAGAGTTTTTGTAATTATCCATAATCTGTCCCAAAAGCTGTGCGCGGGTCAGCATAGGAATGTTAGCATTTTTGGCAGCCTGCCATTCTTCGTTATCTTCGCGGATTGCTGCGGTATATACGACCAAATCAATATCAGATGTAATATTTTCTGCAACCTGTCCATAATATACTTTGATGCCTTTTGCTTCCAGCTGTGTGGTAAGAGCGGATTCCTTCATATCGGAGCCACTGATGGTAAATCCCTGATCCAAAAGAATTTCTGCGAGACCGCTCATGCTGATGCCGCCGATGCCCATAAAATATACATGGATTGGTTCGTTAAAATTAACTGTATACATAAAAACGTCCCCTTCTATACTAATAGTTTAATCTTTAACTGTTTCTATTATAACTCTTATCTGTTCTTTTGCAAACCAAAGGTTGTGGAAAAAAATAAATGTGTTATAATTTAGATATCAAGAGAAATATGTATGGCAAAGGGGGCTTGTTTATGCAAATAACAGACGTACGTATTCGAAGGGTAGAAAAAGAAGGAAAAATGAAAGCTGTGGTTTCAATTACCATTGAAAATGAATTTGTGGTTCATGATATCAAGGTAATTGAAGGCGAGAAGGGTTTATTTATTGCGATGCCTAGCCGTAAGGCTAGTGATGGGGAATATCGTGATATTGCACACCCAATCAATTCAGCCACAAGAGAGAGAATTTCGAATCTGATTTTGGAGAAGTATCAGGAAGAAATAGATAAAGAGCTTGATTAAGAAAACCCTCGCCGAAACGGGCGAGGGCTTTTTAAGGAGAAATATATGTTTGTAATTGTAGGATTAGGAAATCCAGGAAAGAAATATGAAAATACCAGACATAATGCGGGATTTATTTCCATTGATGCATTGGCGGATAAGTATGGAATCAGTATTAGTGAGAAAAAGCATAAAGCCCTATGTGGTTCTGGTGTCATCGAAGGAAATAAAGTGCTTTTGGTAAAGCCCCAGACCTTTATGAATTTAAGCGGTGAGAGCGTAAGAGCTGTAATGGATTTTTATAAAATTGATCCGGAAGAAGATATGCTGGTGATATATGATGATATCAGTCTTGCGCCAGGTAATATTCGCATTCGCAAAAAAGGAAGTGCGGGCGGACATAATGGTATCAAGAGTATTATTGCCCATGCAGGTACACAGAATTTTATGCGTATCAAGGTTGGTGTAGGTGAAAAGCCTAGCGGCTGGGATTTGGCAGATTATGTGTTGGGACATTTCTCAGAAGA
>JAFUPI010000069.1 GCA_017481285.1 Agathobacter sp.
CTGCTTGCTTTTATGATTTATTCTGTCTGTCAAAAGTTTTACAATCTGCACCACTTTGTCCGTGTGCAAAAGGACACCCTTACGAGGATTTCTAAGTTTCTCTTATGTGGGCAGGATTATAAAATGTCATGAGCCATGCAAACTGTCTGAGGTGCCGCACTTGCACCGAGTTTTTGCATGGCTCATGTAATATCAACTTTATAAGACTGCCCGCATTAGAGAAACAGAAATAGGAGTACGGTGTCTGTTGCACACGGACAAAGCGGTGCAGATAGTAAAAGCTATGCCAGACACAAAATTTAAGCAAGCAGAGTGCTTCAAGAAATAATAGCGTTTCCCTTAAAAGTTCCAAAATGCACACAAAATACAGAGACATATTTATTTCAAGACATGAAGAAAGGGCGTCAACAAAGTTATATTTAGCAACACCAGCACTTGGTTAGAATTTTCGAATTAAAATATTTTCTAAGAAAAAATTGACGAAACATAGGGAATAGCTGTATAATGACGGGTATATTGGTCGTAAAATGACATATAGAGGAGTAAATATATGGTTAAAGTAGTAAAATTTGGTGGAAGTTCTCTTGCCAGTGCAGAACAATTTGCGAAGGTGGGTAATATCATTCGTTCGGATGAATCCCGCAAATTCGTTGTTCCTAGTGCACCTGGAAAAAGAAATTCAAAGGATATAAAAGTAACAGATATGCTGTATGACTGCTATGCTTTAGCAGATGCAGGTGAAGATTTCCGTATTCCACTTATGAAAATTAAAGATCGTTATGATTCTATTATTAATGGTTTGAATCTAAAACTTTCTTTGGAAGAAGAATTCAAAATTATTTCTGAGAATTTTAAGAATAAGGTAGGCGTGGATTATGCGGCCTCTCGTGGTGAATACTTGAATGGTATCATTATGGCAAATTATTTAGGATATGAATTTTTGGATGCGGCGGATGTTATTTTCTTTGATGAAGACGGCAGCTTTGATGCAGAAAGAACTCATAAAGTGCTTGCGAAACGTTTGGATAACATGGAAAATGCAGTTGTTCCAGGTTTTTATGGTTCCAATCCAGATGGAAGCATTCGCACCTTCTCTAGAGGTGGCTCTGATATCACAGGTTCCATCGTTGCTAAGGCTTGTAAAGCAAGCATATATGAAAACTGGACCGATGTTTCAGGATGTCTGGTTGCGGACCCAAGAATCGTAGAGAACCCACAACCAATCAAAGTGATTACCTATCGTGAGCTTCGTGAGTTGTCTTATATGGGAGCTTCTGTTCTTCATGAAGATGCGGTATTCCCAGTGCGTAAGGCGGGTATTCCAATTAATATTCGTAATACCAATGATCCGGAAGCAGAAGGAACTATGATTGTAGACAGCACCTGTCAAAAAGCGGATTATACCATTACTGGTATTGCAGGTAAAAAAGGTTTCGTAGCTGTAAGCATTGACAAGGATCAGATGAATTCACAGGTAGGTTTCTGTCGTAAAGCATTACAGGCGTTTGAAGAAAACGGTATTTCTATTGAACACATGCCTTCTGGTATTGATACCATGACTGTTTTTGTACATCAGGCAGAGTTTGAAGGAAAAGAACAGCAGGTAATGAGTTCTCTTAGAAGACTGGTAAATCCTGATTATACTGAATTAGAGGCAGATATTGCACTTATCGCTGTAGTAGGTCGAGGTATGAAATCTCAGAGAGGTACAGCGGGCAGAATTTTCTCTGCACTTGCACATGCGAATATCAACGTTCGTATGATTGACCAGGGATCTTCAGAGTTGAACATTATCATCGGTGTAGCAAATGAAGATTTTGAAGCTGCAATTAAAGCAATTTACGATATTTTTGTAGTAACCAGATTATAAAAGTATATAGGAACGAGTGAGCGCTTTCTTTCATATTTTATATGGAAGGGAGCGTTTTTATTATGGATAGGCATATTATTGTACTTGTTGCTGACAAACGTCAGGAAAAACTTGCAACTCTTTTGGAAGGGGAAAAGGTAAGTTATGCCTGGGAAGAGCGTGTCAGAGAAAAAGAGTTGTGTGAAAAAATCTATGTATTACCAATACCGGTAACAAAACTCGACAACAATCCAGTTATAAAAGAAAAATTAAAACAAGAGTTAATAAATATAAGCAGACGATCGGCTGGAGAAGTGAAAGTCTTTGGTGGGGTGTTTAATCAGGAATGGGTAGAATTTCTGAAGGAATACCAGATTCCTTATTGGGATTTTATGAAACTACCAGAGGTGGTAGAAGGGAATGGCTGGATTACTGCAGAGGCGACCATTGCAGAAACGTTACAACAAGGGGAATATTCGATATGTGGGCAAAAAGTGCTCGTGACAGGATATGGATGTTGTGGAGAAAAGATTGCAAAGCTTTTTGCAAAGCTTGGTGCTAAGGTAATTGTGGCAGCTCGCAGGGCAGAAGTGAGGGAAAACATAATAAAAGATGGATTCCAAGCGATTGGCTTCGAGGAGCTGGCAAAGAATTTGGTCGATGTATCTACGGTTATTAATACGGTTCCATCGCTGGTTTTGACGGAGGATTGTATTCGTCGTATGCCTCGTGGTTCTCTTATCATTGATATAGCATCAAAGCCAGGTGGAACAGATTTCGAAGCCGCAAAAAGATATGCTGTTGCTGCAAAACTCGCCTTAGGTTTGCCGGGAATATATACCACATCCAGCAGTGCAAAGTTGTTAAAAGATGCGATATCCAAATATGCTCCCTTGCGAGAACATGTAAGAGAGGATCAGTTATGGATTTTTCAAATTATCATATAGGATATGGGATTACAGGCTCATTTTGTACTTTTGCAGAATCTAGAAAAGCGGTAGTGCGTTTGAAGGGCATGGGAGCACAAATTACACCAATCTTTTCTTATCAGACACAAAATACAGATACGAGATTTGGGAGTGCAAAGGAGTTTGTGGAAGGAATATGTGAGATTACAGAAAGTGAAGGAATACGCACAATCACGGAAGCAGAGCCTATTGGACCAAACAACTACTTGGATGTTATGGTGATTGCACCATGTACAGGGAACACCGCGGCAAAGCTGTGCAATGGAATTGTAGATACACCAGTACTTATGGCGGCCAAAGCGCATATGCGAAATGGGAAGCCATTGGTGCTTGCAATTTCGACGAATGATGCATTGGGAATGAATTTTAAAACAATCGGGCAGCTCATGAATATGAAAAATATCTATTTAGTGCCATTTGGACAGGATAATCCAAAGTCTAAGCCGAATTCCATGATTGCAAAATTGGAATTTCTGCCAGACACGATAGAGATGGCGATGCATGGTAAGCAAATACAGCCCGTAATTAGATGAGTGCATAAAACCGCCCGCATAAAATGAATGTGGGCGGTTTTGTTTAATCAGGGTTGAATTTCTATGTTATACATCTCGATCCAATAAAGAATTTGTAAGTAGTGGGCAACCAGTTGTGGCCCAGCCATAAGCTGTCCATACCATGGCCGACCCAAATCTTTTACCTGACGACAGAACGTTTCTGCTTTCCGTTTATCTACGATAGCATGGAGTGGGCAGTCTGTTTTGGACAAAGCACGAAGCAGTTCTTGATTGATGAGAGCTTCATATCCTGGGTCATAGGTCTTAGGATAAGGGCTCTTCTTTCGTGTGCGTATTTCTTCTGGAAGTAAGCCCATAGCGTACTCGCGCAATAGATGTTTGCGTTCGCCGTTTTGTGCTTTCATTTCAAAAGGCACATTAAACAAATATTCTGTCAATTCTTGATGTGCGAAAGGAACACGTGCATCCATGCTATTTGCGGCAGCAGCACGATCGCCACGATTCACCAACGTCTGCATGAAGTAGCGGATTGTTAGATAGAAGGTTTTTCGATGTACCATATCGGCAGGGGTATTTTCTCCGTCCAAACCGATTTCATTACAAGTGTTTAAGTAAGCAGAGCGAACACATTCTTCAATAGGAAGCACTTTAATTAAATCGTCCCTTAATAAACTTTCTCTTGGGGACAAATCAGTAGACCAAGGGAACGTCTTGCAATCGGTTTCTGTACCATGATACCATGGGTAGCCGCAGAAAATTTCATCTGCACATTCGCCAGTAAATACAATTTTATGCTGTTTTCCTGCCATCTCACAGAAATAAAGATAAGAAGAATCTACATCGGCCATGGTAGGTAAATCATGTGCTAGTACGGATTTTTTTAAATAATCCAATTGTATTTGATTGTTGCAAGTGTAAATTGTGTGTTTGGTACCTAAATGTGTTGCCATTTCCTGTACAAAAGGAGCGTCTAAGGCTGGCTGAAAAGCATTGGATTTAAAATGCTGCCTGCTATTATCGAATTCCAAAGAATAGGTTGCTAAAGGTGAGGGGCTTACATTTGCCAGCTTTGCGGTTACGATAGAAGAATCCAGTCCGCCTGAGAGAAAAGAACTAACTGGCATAACGGCGCATTTGAGGCTATCCAAAGATTGATTTAGCAGATAACAAATGTTCTCTTTCGTATCTTCATAACTGTCTTGATGCTCTTTTATTTCGAAATGATGAAAGACTGTTTCTTTGCATCCACTTCGGCTATATGTAAGATAATGACCAGGTTTTACTTCGTAAATTCCTTTAAAAATAGCGCTTCCAGGTTTACGGGCTGGTCCAAGACTTAAAAGTTCTGTCAGCCCGTCTCGATCTAAAACGGCTGAAAGTCCTGGATATTGAAACAATGCCTTGATTTCGGAAGCAAAAATAAGTGCCTGGGCTTTTTCGGTATAAAAAAGCGGCCGAAGCCCTAATGCATCTCGAAATAGATAGAGTTGTCTCTCTCCTTCATCATAAATTGCCATAGCGAAAGCACCACGGACTTCCTTTATAAATTCCTCACCTTTGGTCAAAAATGAGAACAATAATAATTTCTCCAAAGACATATCCTTTGTCGAAATTTGTCGAATTTCCAATTCCATGGCTAAATGCTCCGGATTGCTAATAAAACCATCCAGAAGAAGTGTGTAAGTGTTGCCATGGTAAGAGATTGTAATTGGTTGAATTTCATGTGAAAAAGTGCCAGGGATATAGCCTGCTAGCAGAAAATTTTGGTTGTATGCTCCCTGTGGGAAATAGTAGTAAGATTGTTCATCGGGACCACGATGAATTAACGCTTGTGACATATCGTGAATGGTCTTGATACAGAATTCATTTTCTTTTGAATAAACGGTGTTTGGTTGAAAAAAACCTGCGATACTGCTCATAAAATACTCCTTAAAATCTTTCTTAAGCATTCTATGAGCAAACGCATAAATCCATGACAACTAGGGCTGCCGCAAATATAAATTTGTCGACGCCCTTTCTTATTGCTTTGAAATACATAGTCTTCACTCTCGCAGGGGCATTTTCGAACCTTTAAGGGAAACGTGTAAATTTCTTGAAACATGATGTGGGCTTAAATTTTCTGTCTGGCATCGCTTTTACAATTTGCAGGATATGTCTGTGTGCAATGGACACCGTACTC
>JAFUPI010000070.1 GCA_017481285.1 Agathobacter sp.
CACATACTAAGAACATCTTAAGAAATTGAGGTGTTCTTTTTTTATGCAAAAGCAGTTGATTTCAGAGAAGATAGAAGAAAATGAGAAAGTCATCCAGCAAGCATTTTACAATTGTAGTGATTTAAAAATGCGTAAGCTGGCTATAGGTGAAAACGGACGAGTAAAGGGATTTGTCTGTTATATTGAGGTGAATGCAGGCAACAATATGATAAATGTATTGGGCAGGATGCTGACTTATTTGGATGGTTTATCGGAGGAACAGATTTCGGCAGCAGTAAAAGGCAATGCCTTTGCCTTATCGGATGCAGAGCCATATGAATATATGGAGGATGCGATACGAGGGGTTCTGATAGGGGATAGTGTCTTGTTTGTCGATGGAGTTGCAAGAGCCCTTAAGATTCCAGATCAGGGTTATCCGAAAATGGGAATCAGCAAATCCGAAGCGGAAAAGGTGGTGCGAGGTTCGGATGAAAGCTTCACAGAGTCTGAAAAAGCAAATACGGCTTTGATTCGAAAAAGAATCCGAAATACACAGCTGAAGGTTCAGGAATTTCAGGTAGGGGTTCGCTCTTTTACCAATGTGGCAATTGTATATGTAGAGGGGCTTGCAAATCCGAATATGATTCAGGAGATTCACAGACGATTGAACGAATATGACATCGATGGAGTAATGGATAGTGGAGTCATGGAGCAGTTGGCAGAGGAATCCTGGCTGTCACCATTCCCGCAGTTCCAGTCTACGAGAAGACCCGATCGAGCGGCTATGGAAGTGTTGAATGGAAAAATCGTAGTACTGGTAGATAATTCGCCAGTAGCTCTTTTGCTTCCGACCGATGTGAATTCATTTTTGAAAACAACAGACGATTATTATAACCGCTTTCATATGGCTACGTTTGCAAGAATGATTCGTTATGTGGCGGCTTTTTTTGCACTGACATTGCCGGGACTTTATTTGGCGGTGACGAATTTTCACACACAGATATTGCCTACGCCACTTCTCTTATCTTTCTGGCAGGCGAGACAGGGAGTTCCATTTCCAGCGGCGTTGGAGGTGTTACTCATGGAGCTTTCCTTTGAATTGATTCGGGAAGCGGGTGTACGACTACCGGGAACCATGGGAAATACGATTGGCATTGTCGGAGGGCTTATTATAGGACAGGCTGCAGTAGAAGCGAATCTGGTAAGCCCGATTGTGGTTATTGTGGTGGCATTTACAGCACTTTGCTCTTTTGCAATTCCAAACGAGGAATTTGCCTTTTCATTTCGAATTTTAAAATTTTTGTTGATTGCATTGTCAGCATGGCTTGGTTTTTTCGGCTTTTTAATTGGAATATTCCTTGTGCTGGTACATTTGGCAAGTTTGAAGAGCTTTGATGTGCCATATCTTTCGCCTTATGTGGGAGCGCAGCTCAATGGCTATCAGGATGAAAAAGATTCTGTCGTACGCTTTCCGCTGCGTATGCTTTGGAAACGTCCGATTTATGCAAATCCGAACGAAAGAACAAAATTAAAAAAGAAAGAAAAATAATATGTATGTAAATAATGGAAAAATATCCAGCCGACAAACACTTCGATTGTATGTGTTTGATTTGATGGGCATCGCTACTTTACTTTTGCCACCATATTTGGCAAGGCTATGCGGAGCCAGTGGTATATATGCCATAGTATTAGGTACGGTTGCTGGCTTAATTTATTTGGTGTATCTAGGATGGATTATGAAAAAAATGAAAAACGATATGGTGAGTTTCCTACGGGAGAATGTAAATGTCTGGCTAGGAAAGGTCATATTTCTTTTGGTAATGCTTCATAGTATTGTCACCGCAGGTTTTTGTGCCTATGTGTTTGCAAATCTCATGCAGTATAGCTTGGTAAGAGATTCTTCTTATGCGTTGATTTTACTGATTATAGTGGTGGTTGCAGCTTATGCGGTAAGTGGAGGAATTGAAAGCCGAGCCAGAGTATATGAGGTTATGTTTTGGTTTATTCTGATACCGTATATTGCGATGATGCTGGCATCGGTAAGGGATTTCGAATGGGTGTATGTGGAACCAGTTTTGCAATGGGAATTGTCGAATTTAGGAAAGGGAACCTATTTGGTTTTTCTACTCTTGACTCCCCTATTTTATTCTCTGTTTCTCATTGGGGAGAAGGAGAAAAATTATGGTAGAAACATTGTGAAAACGGTAAGTGTTTCGGTGCTTTTTTCAGGAGCTATTTTGTTGGGAAGTTATGTGCTTCTGTTGGGGAATTTTGGAGAAAAGAGTCTTGCAAGCTTACGATTTCCAGTCGTGACTTTGATGAGTACGATTCAATTTGAAGGGAATTTTTTAAAACGCATGGATGCACTTATGCTGGCAGTATGGTTTTTTACTTTATTTGCCCTCCTGAATCTGCATCTGCATTATGGGGTGCGGATGTTGGCAGAACTTAGCCAGAATCAAGGGCGTAAATTGAAGTGGTGGCAGGTGCTTTTTCCAACAATAGCAGCGTTTCTAGTTGCTTATGGAATACATTGGGATAGCCGTTTTTTACATGTGTTTTTGGCATATTACAGTTATGGTGCGGTTCCATTTATGGTAGTAGTGCCTGCATTTTTATTATTGGTTAGGAGGAAACGATAATGTGGAAAAGTAAGAAAGTAATTGGTCTGGTGATTGCGATAACTGGTCTTATATTGGGAGGCTGCAGTAATACAGAGTTGGAAGAACGCTGTTTTCCTATGATGACGGCGGTGGGATACGAGAATGGCAAAATCACATATCGCGATGCCTTTTCCAAGGAAGACGCCACAGGACAACTGGGAGCGAAGGAAAAGGATTATACACATTTGAAGGTTCTCGTATTAGAAGAGGATTTACTGGAGCAGAAGACACAATACGAGAAAATGCTGGACGAACAGGCAGAAACAGAACAGTTCCCTCGCAACACTTATGTTTGCGTAGTGGATGACATAGAAGATTTGTTTGAAATGGAGAAAAATATTTCACAGGACCTTGGGACATATCTGGAAGAATATTTGAAGAAGCATGAGGAGAAAAAGGATCGGTTATTGACCTTGGGAGATTTGTTGGACGAAAAAGAAAACCAGACGATGGTTTTATATTTGCCATATTTAGATGTGGAAGAAAATTTCGTAGAATGGAAAGGTTATGTGAATACGTCTGGAAAAAGCTGGCAAGAATCTGAAATAGAATGATATGGAGGATGAGCAAATGAAGCATACATTATTTTATATTCTTGCAGGAGGAATCGTTTTTTTATATATTTGGACAGTTGTGTTAGGACATGATTTGTTGCAGCCATCTATTGCATCGAAGATTTTACGTTTTCATGTATTGGCAAACAGCAATAGTAACGAAGATCAGGAAGTGAAGGAGAAGGTGCGTGATGCAGTTGGAAGTTATTTGCAGCCACTTTTGGAGGAAGCGGAAAGCCTGGAGGAAACGAAGCAGATTGTCGGAAAAAATATACGTGACATTATTATAGTCGCTGAAAACACCCTGACAGAAAACGGATATGATTATGAGGTAACGGCACGTATTACGCGCACAGATTTTCCAGAAAAAAGCTATGGTGCATATACTTTTCCGAAAGGGGAATATGAAGCGCTTCAGATTGTGATTGGAGAAGGTGAAGGACAAAACTGGTGGTGTGTTCTTTATCCGAATATGTGTTTTCGAGGTTCCGTATTTGAAGTAGTCGAAGAAGAGGCTGGAGAAGCATTAAGAGAAGTGCTAAGCCCATGGGAATATGCAGATGTGTTTGATTCGGGTGAGGTGAAGGTTCGTTTTAAATTTCTTGAATTCTTTCGGTAAGATGTTATAATGTCCGTTATAAGCAGAGTCAAAATGTAGAGTGTAAAACGAGGATAATATAATGACAAAAGATGTAATAGTTACGATTTGTGGTCTGCAGAATGGACCAGAAACCGACGGCGAACCAATCGAAATGATTGTGTCGGGCGAATATTTTTATAAGAATAATAAGCACTACATTCTCTACGATGAGGTGATGGAGGGCGAGCCTCAAGTTACCAAGAACCGTATCAAGATTTCGGAAGGACAGATGGAACTTACCAAAAATGGAGTCGTAAATGTTCACATGGTTTTTGAGGAAAATGTGAAAAATATTACACATTACTATACACCATACGGAAGCCTGACCATGGGAATCGATGGGAAAAAAGTAGAAATAAAAGAGTCGGAACACGAGATGGATATCTCCGTAGAATATGGTATGGAAATGAATCAGGAATTTGTTGCAGACTGTCATATCAGAATTAACGTGAAATCTAAGGGGATCAAAGAGTTTAAGCTATAAAAATAAGGGGGCATCTGCCCCCTTCATTTATTTTTTCTTAGATTTTTTAGATGTCTGTTTGCTAGAATCCTCTTTCAGTTCAGCATTTAAGCTGTCATACTTGTCTTTTAATTTTGCACGCCAAGATTTCTTTTCTGCTGGTTTTTCCAATGGTCCACGAAGACCCTTTACGCCAGTGATATAGATTCCACTAACAGTAGCCTTTACTTCCTTCTTTACAGGAATGTCAGCGAAGATAGATTCGTCTGCAATTAAAGTCATAACCTTAGGTCCAACTTTGGCTTTTACAACTGGAAGTTTGGTCCAACGAGCATACCAAGGTGTCTGGTCGATGACTGCCTGAGGAAGACCGGAGTCTTTTATTTTCATTTTTTTCTTATCAATAATCAACATAGATACTGTCTGTGCAATAGCTGCCATCTGAGCATCCTGCTCTTCTTTCTTGGCCTGTGTTTTCTTGCCAAGGAAATATAAAGCAACCATAGCGGCGATAATAATAGCTATGACAACTAACAAGATGATAGTGCCTGGTTCCATTTTTTTTCCTCCTTTAATTTCACTAACGAATATTCTAACAAAAGTTGGAAAAAAAATCAACGGAATATGCTTAAGTATTTGTATTTTTAGAAAAAATATGGTATCATTTAACGGTTCATAAATTTACTGTAGTTTAGTAAGGAGAGAAATATTATGAAAAAAAGATTGTTGGCGGTATTATTGTGTGCTGTAATGGCCTTATCTTTGGGTGCATGCGGTGATTCAGATAAAGATGATACTCAGAAGGACAGTAACAAAGATGTGAAGCAGCCATCCATTACAGAGCTTGCAGAATATAAGGATTTTGCAACCATTTTAACTGGTGATTATGAAGTGACAGATGCAAAGGTAGCAGCTTACTTTAGCAATGTGGTTTATAGTGCTGGTATTGGCGTGATGGAAGTGAAAGATCGTGATACGGTACAGAAGGGTGACATTGTAAAAACCGATTATACAGGTTATTTGAATGGTGTAGCATTTGATGGTGGAGCTGCCACAGATCAGTGGATTGATGTAGCGAACAACTGCGGTATCGATACGTCCACAGGATCATCATCAGGTAGTTTTATTGATGGTTTTACCGATGGTCTCGTTGGAGCAAAGATTGGAGAGAAAACCAGTAGTAATGTTACTTTCCCAGATACTTATGACAATACAGATTTAGCTGGAAAAGAAACTACATTTGAATTTAATGTAAAAGCGATTTATACAGAAGTAACACCTGAAACGATTACCGATGCCATGGTTGCAGAAACATTTGCAAAGAGCTATGAGGTTTCTACTGTAGCAGAGTTCATGCAGGTGATGAAAAAAGAATTAGCATATAATTTGCTTATGAATTATGTGATTGAAAAGAGTACCTTTGATATCCCAGAAGAATATTTGAATCTCCGTTTGGAAGAATATCAGAAACTCTTTACGGAACTGTACTGTACACAGATGGATATTGAGACATATTTGAAGTACTATTATGGAACGACTTTGGATGCGATTAAAGTACAGTGGGCTTCTGCATTACAGTCACAGATTAAGGCAGAATTGGTATTTGAAGCAATCGTAAAAGATGCAGGATTGAATACAGATGAGCAGGAATTAAAAGATTATGTTTCTACGATTATTTCGACTGCAGGTACTTTAGAAGGAAATGATTTCTTTGCGAAAGAAGAAAATATTTATAAAATGCTTGGTGTAGGAAATACGGATGCCGGTAAAGGATATTTCTTAAATCAGGAAGCAGTTAGAGATTATGTAATTGAAAACTATCAGTAAAGGAGATATGAAAATGGATTTAGTAAACATTAGGGATATATTCCGTGATCAGAAAAAATATGAAAACACAGAAGTAACCATCGGTGGATGGGTACGTAGCAACCGTAGCTCCAAAAACTTCGGTTTCCTCGTAATCAACGATGGTACTTTCTTTGAACCTATCCAGGTTGTATATTCAGATGCTCTTGCAAACTTTGCAGAAATCGAAAAGACAAACGTAGGTGCAGCTCTTATTGTAAAAGGTCAGCTCGTTCCTACTCCAGAAGCAAAACAGCCATTTGAAATTCAGGCAGCAGAAGTAACAGTAGAAGGTGCATCTACACCAGACTACCCACTTCAGAAAAAACGCCACACATTTGAATACCTTAGAACAATTTCTCATTTAAGAGCTAGAACAAACACATTTGAAGCAGTATTCCGTGTACGTTCTTTATGTGCATACGCAATCCACAAATTCTTCCAGGAAAGAGATTTCGTATATGTACACACACCACTTATTACAGGTAGTGACTGTGAAGGTGCTGGTGAAATGTTCCAGGTAACTACACTTGATTTAAACAATGTACCGATGACAGAAGAAGGCAAAGTAGATTTCTCTCAGGATTTCTTCAACAAGCCAACCAACCTTACTGTTTCTGGTCAGTTAAATGGTGAAACTTATGCCATGGCGTTTAAGAATATCTACACCTTTGGACCAACCTTCCGTGCAGAAAATTCTAATACGACACGTCATGCAGCAGAATTCTGGATGATTGAGCCAGAAATCGCATTTGCTGATTTAGAAGACAACATGATGCTTGCAGAAAGCATGCTCAAATATGTCATCAACTATGTTATTGAACATGCTCCAGAAGAAATGGCATTCTTCAATAACTTCGTAGACAAAGGACTTCTTGATCGTCTTGAAAACGTAGTAAGCAATGACTTTGCTCGTGTAACTTATACAGAAGCAATCGATATTCTTTCTAAGAATAATGACAACTTCGATTATAAAGTATCTTGGGGCTGTGACTTACAGACAGAACATGAAAGATACTTAACAGAAGAGGTATTCAAACGTCCAGTATTCGTTACCGATTATCCAAAGGATATCAAAGCATTCTATATGAAACTGAACGAAGATGGAAAGACAGTAGCAGCAGTAGACTGTCTCGTACCTGGTATCGGCGAAATTATCGGCGGATCTCAGCGTGAAGACGACTACGATAAGCTCCTTGCTAGAATTAAGGAAATGGGACTTAACGAAGAAGATTACGGATTCTACCTTGACCTTCGTAAATATGGTTCTGCCAGACATGCAGGATTTGGTCTTGGATTCGAACGTTGCGTAATGTACTTAACAGGTATGAGCAACATCCGTGACGTTATTCCATTCCCAAGAACTGTAAACAACTGTGAGTTATAATTAAATTTATCTAGATACTACGAAATGAGGCATATGTATATATAAAAACAGACACGCTCGCGCTCTTCGCCTACTCGTTGCGTTACTAAATTCGCATTCCACATGAAGTGGTCTGCTCATTAAGTAACGACGGCAGCTCGAAAGGTCTGGTATTTATATATACATATGCCTCATTTCTTACTTTATAGAAATAAATTTAATTATACTGCGCAGTTTTTAGATCGAGAGTAGTGATATCACCGTGCGTGAATTTTGTATAGGTACAATTTCTTTTGAATAGAAGAAAAAATGTGCGACGGGACTTAATTTAATAATTATTCCTCAGCGATGTCGCGTATATCCTCCGCCAATTCAATCCAAGAATCGTATTTCAAATCTTTATATAATTTACTCCAATCATCGACCTTTAATTCTACGCCTTGTGCAGTGAATTTGCGGGAGAGGTAGCGGACGAAGTCATAATCATAGTCAGGATATTTTTCTTCTGGTAGGTTTGCTAAGCCAATGATGCCACCCATACAATCGGAGGCTCGTCCATCCTGCATGACCACGGAGTAACCGAGGGTTCCGTCATGATGTGCATCTATGTAATAGTAGTCGATTTCCTCCCAGGTGTATGTCTTAGTGTAAAAAAATCTTCGTACAATGAGTCCATCCTCTGTAAAGCAGTCATACCAAAGCATGGATAGGATAAAGCTTAGTATCAAAATACTTACGGATAATATGGAGATCATATGTTTTTTTCTAAGAGGAAGATTGCATTTAAAGCCGTCTTCTCCAGTGACACGGTCAGGAAAAAGACCATGTTTGGAATAAAGATATACAAATAGGGCAAATACATATAGACCAAGGATATAGTACAGGATGTATAGGTCAAAGGTAGCGGTGTAGATAATATTGCCCTGTAGGAGTGTAAATATATCTTCTGCGATAACTAATGCACCAAATAAGTAGAATACAAAATATGCCAGAAGTAAAAGGCACTTCAAGAATCCTTTTAGGAATGGATGTTTCGAAGGCGGAGTTTCTTCTGGTTCAAGATCCTTGTACTTTTTATGCAAAAGATAGATGGGTACTGTAATTAGTGTCGTGATACCAAAAAGGACGAATGGATAAGAGAAGCCTTCCAGAAAGCTTCCTCCATTCTTCCACAAAAATTCCTGCACAAGTCCTCGAATGACACATAGAATCAGTAATCCGATGAGTACGGATTTCCAGCCATATTTCTTTATCTTATCACGAATAGATAAAAAGAATGGTCCTTCCCACATGGACAGGAAAACATTCTTTTCGAATTCTCCATAGTCTTTTAATATATCGGAAAATTTCTCGCCTTCGGATTCCTTAGATTGAATCAGTTCCCAATAATGCTCTTCATTAAAGCAATGATCTATAGAGGTATCGTTTTTGATGATTTCGCTGACTTCAAGAGCTCCATTTAATTCTTCGATTTGCTTGGTAAGTTGTTCTATATTTTTATTAATAGCTACAGAAATTTCCAAAGTGCCGTTTATAATCTCTTTTATTTCAGGCAGAGATATACCAAGCTTGCGAAAGATAATTATTTTCTTTAGAATAGCGATATCTTCGTCACTATATTCTCTGTAACCATTTTCTTTTCGTTCTGGTGTCAACAGGCCTTCTTTTTCATAGAAACGGATGTTGGCACGAGTGAGTCCAAGTAGATTTTCGATTTCGTTAATTTTCATGCTGTTCTCCCATCAGTATCTTAAATCTATACTAAGTATAAAGGGTAAAGTCACTTTACAGTCAAGAGGAAATCAATAATTTGTAGAATGAACCTCCAATTTTTCTCATAGGATAAGATATACAGGAGGGGTTATGAGGAAAATTAGAGGTTTTGTGATTGCTATAATCATTATGTTAATCGTGTCTGTGATGAGTTTGCTGGTGGTAACTGTGCTTACGTATTTATTCAAATGGCAGGCAGATAAGGCAATGATAGGAATTATAGTTACATATATACTTGCAGGATTTGCTGGTGGAATGAGTTTAAAATGGGTGGCACCGAAGGAGTATCATGGAGAAAAAACGATGGGCAGAAAGAAGGGGTTAGAGGCATGGATTCTTGCAAATTCTTTTATGCTAATTCTTTTGTGCGTATCGATTTTTGTGGCTCAAAGTCCATTTGAATTTTCGGGCAGATTTCTTATGATTTGGAGTCTTTTAATAAGTAGCACCTTTCTAGGTCGGATATTGTAAAATGGATGCTTCTGTGGTACAATGCTTCTCGTTAGTATTGTTTTAGAGAGGTTAAAAACATGAAAAAAAATAAAGCGATAGCAATTATTCTTGCAGTAGTTGTATTGTTGGCTGGACTTGGTTTTTATGGAGTGAATATCTTAAATGATACCACTTCCAAGGGAGACAAGTCTATTATTCTTGGGTTGGATTTATCTGGTGGTGTTTCTATTACCTATCAGATTATGACAGAAAATCCTACTCAGACAGATATCAATGATACCATTGCGAAGCTGGAAGAACGTGCAGAAAATTATAGTACAGAGTACGCAGTATATCAGGTGGGAGAAGACAGAATCACGGTTGAGATTCCTGGTGTATTTGATGCAAATGCAGTATTAGAGGAGTTGGGAAGTCCAGGTGCATTATATTTTATTACCGCAAAAAATGCGGATGGAAAAGCAAATTATTCCTACGATTCCTCCAGTGAAGAGGATGTTCCTTATAAATTGAATTTCGAACTCGAAGAACTAATTGAAAATGGATCTGTTATTTTGACTGGTAACGATGTAAAGTCGGCAGAAGCAGGATATCAGCCGGATCAGTATGGTGGCAATCAGCCGGTTGTTTCTTTGGTGTTTACCGATGATGCAGCTAAGATTTTTGGAGAAGCTACTACAGAAGCAGCCAAAAATGATGATACCATTGCGATTTATTATGATGATCATTTTATCAGTGTTCCAACAGTAGAAGCGGCAATCACGAATGGACAGTGTATTATTTCGGGTTCCAATGAGTTTGCAGAAGCGGAAGAACTTGCAACCTTTATTCGAATTGGTGCAATTAGCTTGAAATTAGAAGAATTAGAGTCGAATGTAGTGGGGGCACAGTTAGGTAGTCAGGCACTTGCTACAAGTGTTCAGGCAGCAGGAATTGGTATGCTCCTTATTATGGTATTTATGATTATCATGTATCGACTTCCAGGCGTGGTTTCGGCGATTGCATTAGCAATTTATACGTTTGGTACCATTTGTTTCGTACAGTTATTTGAGATTACGCTGACATTACCTGGTATCGCGGGTATTATCCTGGGTATCGGTATGGCAGTAGATGCAAACGTAGTTACTTTTGCACGTATCAAGGAAGAAATCGCTGCTGGAACATCGGTATCAATGTCAATTAAGAATGGATACAAAAAAGCAATGTCAGCGATTGTGGATGGAAATGCGACGACCTTTATTGCAGCAGTCGTTCTTATGATTTTAGGTTCAGGTACGGTAAAAGGCTTTGCTTATACTTTAATGCTTTCCATTATTTTGTCCATGTTCACGGCATTGCTTGTAGCGAAGTATTTGATGCAGGCATTTTATGCAATCGGACTTAAAGATAAGAAGTTCTATGGTGCTGCAAAGGAAATTAAAACGATTGATTTCCTGAAAAGAAGAGTACTTTGGTTTACAATTTCTCTTGCGATTATCGTAGCAGGTGTTGGCGGAGTTGCATACCACAGTGCAACAGGTGGAAATGCATTTAACTATGGTATAGAATTTGCAGGTGGTACTTCTACAACGGTAGATTTTGGAAAAACATACACGATTGACGAAATTGAAAAAGAAATTATTCCATATGTTTCTAAAGTGACAGGAGATTCTGCGGTGCAGGCAACTACTGTAGATGAAAGTACAAATATTGTATTGAAAACTAAGACACTTTCATTGGAAGAACGTGAAGCATTGAATGCGATGCTGGTGAAAGAATTTGGCGTAGATGAAGATACCATTACATCCCAGAGTATCAGTTCAACGGTAAGTGGTGAAATGCGTCAGAATGCAATTATTGCGGTAATTGTGGCATGCTTCTTCATGCTGATTTATATTCGTTTGCGTTTCAAGGATTTGCGTTTTGCAACTAGTGCAATCCTTGCATTATTACATGATGTTTTAATCGTTCTTACTGCATATGTGTTGCTTCGAATTACAGTAGGTAATACCTTGATTGCTTGTGTGCTTACCGTAGTAGGATATTCGATTAACAATACCATCGTTGTGTTTGACCGTATTCGTGAGAATCTGCTTTCTGTGAAGAAGCAGACACCAGAATCATGGTATGAAGTCGCAAATCATTCTTTGACCCAGACGCTTACAAGAAGTATGTATACATCATTAACAACAGTGGTTATGGTAGTGCTTCTTTATGTATTAGGCGTGCCTGCAATTAAAGAGTTTGCATTGCCACTTTTGGTTGGTATGCTGGCGGGTACGTATTCATCACTTCTTATTGCAACACAGTTGTGGTATGAGATGAAGATTAGATTTAAAGCAAAAACTGAATAATTTATATACGAAGGGGCTGTCGCAAAATATAAATTTGCTGACGCCCTTTCTTCATGCTTTGAAATACATCGTCTTCACTCTCGCAGGGGCATTTTCGAACCTTTAAGGGAAACGTGTAAATTTCTTGAAACATGATGTGGGCTTAAATTTTCTGTCTGGCATCGCTTTTACAATTTGCAGGATATGTCTGTGTGCAATGGACACCGTACTC
>JAFUPI010000071.1 GCA_017481285.1 Agathobacter sp.
CTTAATAAGCAGACCACTGTTTTGTGGGATGCGAATTTAGTAACGTAACGAGGACGCTATGAGCGAAAGACGTGTCCTAATTTTATATATGCATACTCTACTTTTCGTAGTATTTAAGAAGTCAACCGAGTGCACAAATCGAAATTTGTAAGGGGATCTTTGCGAATTGAAGTATAATCTAGATATATATGGCAGAAATTATAAGATTATGCTATACTTATTAACGTTTAGAAAACGAATAATCCGAAAGGTAGGAATAGAAAATGAGTGAACAGCAGAAATTGTTTGAGATGCTTCGTGCAGGCGTGACCCCATTTATGTGCGTAGAGGAATGCGAAAGAAGACTATCAGAAAATGGATTCGAATCTTTGAATTATGAAGATGCCTGGAATCTGATTCCTGGTGGAAAATATATGATCAATCATCATGGTACGACTTTATTTGCATTTTCTGTAGGAGAGAAGTTTCAACCTGTAGATATGCTTCGTATGGCAGCCGCTCATACGGATTATCCTTGCCTTCGTATAAAGCCAAATGCAGATTTTCAGACCAATGGTTATGCACAGATCAATGTAGAGGTGTATGGTGGTGCGATTTTAAATACATGGTTAGATAGACCTTTGGGAGTAGCAGGTCGCGTTGCTCTTCGTAGTGAAAATCCATTCCAGCCAGAAATGGTATTGTATCGTAGCGAAAAACCACTTATGACCATTCCAAATCTTGCGATTCACATGAATCGAGAAGTAAATAGTGGCGTAGAGCTGAATAAACAGGTGGATATGATGCCTGTTTTGGATATGATTCCAGAAGATATGAAGGATACGAAGTATTTCATGGCATTTCTTGCAAAAGAATTGGGTGTGGAAGAAAAAGATATTTTGGATTTTGAACTTAGTGTATTCCTTATGGAAGAGCCAATGTTTATTGGTGTAGAAGAGACATTGATTTCTTCTCCTAGAATTGATAATTTATCGTCCGTTTCTGCACTCGTTTCAGCTATAATCGACGGACAGCGTACAGATGGAATCAACCTGATTGCTTTGTTTGACCACGAGGAAATTGGAAGTGGAAGTAAACAGGGTGCGGCATCTATTTTGTTACATGATATGACAAGACGTATTTTGAAAAATCTTGGTGCAAGTGAGGAAGAAGTAGAGCGTGCAATATATGGAGCGATGTTTCTTTCTGTGGATGTGGCACATGCACTTCATCCAAATAAGGCTGGCAAAATGGATATTACAAATAAGCCAGTATTAGGAAAAGGCCTTTGTATCAAACAGGCGTGTGGACAATCTTATGCAACGGATGCAGAAACAACAGGAATTTTCTGCCAGATTTGTGATAGCAAAGAAATTCCATATCAGAGATTTTCAAATCGTTCCGATGTGGTTGGCGGTGGAACCTTGGGAAATCTCGTAGCTAAGAATTTTCCTGTAAAAACAATGGATATTGGTGTACCTATGCTAGCAATGCATTCTGCAAGAGAATTGATGGGTACAAAGGATATTGAATCTTTAAAGGATGCAGTGACTGCATACTTTTCGCTCTAAAAGGAGTTAAATACCAAAGAAACAGGGGGATGTTGGATGTTTAGTCAGTTATTTGGTAAATATTTAGTAGAAAAAGGCGTTATCGGTTACGCAGACTACAGAGATGCAGTAAAAAAACAGATGGACGTACGTGTAAAGCTGGGAATCATTGCGATTGCAGAAGGAATGCTTACAGCAGAGCAGGCAGAGACGGTTCACAAGTTACAGAAACAGTTTGATAAGCGTGTTGGTGATATAGCAGTTGAGAAAAATTATCTTACTCCAGAACAAGTAGAAAGTCTGCTAAAGAAGCAAGGCAATCCTTATATGCAATTTCTGGAAGTGCTTTTGGATGCAGAAAAAGCTTCAATTTCAGAAATTGAAGCGGAATTTGCGGCCTTCCAAAAAGAAAATGGATTTTCTCATGCAGATATGACTGCACTCAAACATGATGATTTCGAGAGTTTGGTGCCAATTTATGCATTTTCCTCCAAACCTTATGTGACAGATATTGTGAGTCTTACACTTCGAAATATCAATCGTTTTGTTTCGCGTGATTTTTATATAGACAAAATCGAACATGTAAAAGAGATGAATTATACCTGTCTTGCTGGACAGAGAAGCTATGGTGAGCATATCATACAGATTGCTTTGGCAGGGGAACGAAGCTCAGAGGGATTTTTGAAAATAGCCTCTGCGTTTGCAGAAGAAGATTATGTGACCCCAGAGGAAGATGCTTTGGATTCCGTATGTGAATTTATCAACTGTACTAGTGGCCTTTTTGCAGCAGAACAGAGCAAAAAAGATGTGGAATTGGATATGCAGCCGGTTTATGCGTACGAAAATCAAAAACTAATTGGTGATGTATATGTGCTGCCAATCTACATTGAAGATTGTGAAGTGAAATTGATTATAGGCATCGACAGCGATGTGGAGATGGGACAGCGTTCTCACAAATTCTCTTATGAGAAAGTAGAAAGCAGTATTGCAATTGGATTGGCAAAGGGAACCGTCGGAATTGTAGATGATTCGAAAATGTCCCGTAAAATTTTGCGAAATATTCTGGAAGGTGCTGGTTATGCGGTAATCGCTGAAGCAACGGATGGAGAAGAAGGAATTGCGATTTATATGCAGTATAAGCCAGATATTCTCACCCTTGACATTACCATGCCGAATATGAATGGAATAGAGGCATTGCGGGAAATTATATCGGTGGATAAAAAAGCCAGAGTAATTATGATATCTGCGGCAGGTCAGCAACAGAAAATCATAGAAGCATTGAAGCTTGGGGCTGAGAAATTTATTACCAAGCCTTTCGAACCAAATGATGTAATTGCAAATATTGATGGAATGATAAAGAAATGATGAAATATAGTTATGATGAAGTAATACATATCATAGAGAATACCAGACGTTTTGGAAATTTGACAGGTTTAGAAGTATCCAAACAGATGTTAGAACAGTTAGGGAATCCGCAAAGCGGCATTCCCTTTGTTCATGTAGCTGGTACGAATGGGAAGGGATCTACGACAGCATTTTTATGTAAAATTCTGGAGCAGGCAGGTCAGAAAGTAGGGATGTTTACATCTCCACATTTGATTACGTTTGAAGAACGAATCCGTATCAATGGAACTTACATTTCCAAAGAAGATGTGACGCGTCTTGGAAATATGTTATTAGAAATGCAGTTTGACGTGTCTCCAACTATGTTTGATTACTGCCTGGCGATGGCCGTGCTCTATTTCAAAGAACAGGACTGTGACATTATGGTGATGGAAACCGGTATCGGTGGTCGTTATGATTCCACAAACGCACTGGGGGTACCAGAGGCTGCTATCATTACCAAGATAGGATTCGATCATATGGCGGTTTTGGGAAATACTTTGGAAGAAATCGCTGGCGAAAAAGCAGGGATTATCAAGGCGGGAAGTCTTGTAGTTTCGAATATGCAGCAGAACTCGGTCAGAGAAGTCTTGTTGGAAAATTATAGAAAAGCAAATGACCTGGAAGAGAATGTGGAATTTGCAAATTTTCATGAAGTTTCCCAAGAGGATTTGCACTATGCAGGAAGTATTCCTATGAGAATGTCTACGGGGTATCAGATTGAAAACGCAGCTACCGCTATTTTAGCAGCAAGGGCACTGTTTGCGAAGTGGCAGGAGGAAGGGCACTGGGACATTTCCGCGGAAAAGCAGGAAGAATATATTCGAGCAGGAGTGTCTGAGACTTTTTGGAAAGGCCGCATGGAAATCATCAATGAGCATCCGTTTTTCATGATAGATGGAGCACATAATTCCCACGGAGTGCGTGCTTTGGCGAGCAGTTTAAAAGAGCTGTATCCAGGCGAGAAATTCCATTTTATTATGGGTGTAATGGCAGACAAGGATTATGAAGAGATGATAGATGTATTATTGCCACTTGCGGTTGATTTTGTAACGGTTACGCCTGAGAGCAATCGAGCTTTGCAGTCTAAGGATTTGGCGAAATGTATCGAGAAAAAAGGCGTACGTGCACGATATGTGGAGAATATGGAAGAGGTGATTCGTCCATTGCTGCCACAAAAGAATATCAGTGTGCTGTCGAAGCAAGAAGGAGAGAAAACGATTTCTCTCATGGGTAGTTGGCATAAGACAATCGCTTTTGGTTCTCTTTATTTTATCGGAGCAATTGAAGCTATGCTCGAAAAGAATAACAAGTAGCGGCGGTTAAAAGTACAGGTTATAATACATATAATTATTTACCATAACTAAAATCAGGTAGAAAACCTAGACAAATCAAAATGATTGTACTAGAATGAACAAATAAAATAGAGATTCGGCCATGACTGGCAAAGTATATAGACCGTATCTATAGATTCGGAGGAAATTGAAATGGAAAAGAAAAATCTTGATTGGGCAAACCTAGGCTTTGGATATGTAACAGCAGATTATCGTTATGTATCCAATTATAAAGATGGAAAATGGGATGATGGTGAAATCACAACAGATGCAAACATCACCTTAAATGAATGTGCAGGTGTATTCCAGTATGCACAGACCTGTTTTGAAGGCTTAAAAGCATACACCACAGAAGATGGACATATTGTATGTTTCCGTCCTGACTTAAACGCACAGAGAATGGTAGATTCCTGTGAACGTTTGAAAATGCCTGCATTCCCAGTAGAAAGATTTATTGATGCAGTAGAAAAGACCGTAAAAGCAAATGAAGCATGGGTACCACCATATGGTTCAGGAGCTACACTTTACATCCGTCCGTACATGATTGCAACCAATCCTGTAATCGGTGTAAAACCAGCGACAGAATATCAGTTCCGTATCTTCGTTACACCAGTAGGACCATATTTTAAGGGCGGTGCAAAACCACTTACCATTCGTACCTGTGACTTTGACAGAGCCGCACCTCATGGAACAGGACACATCAAAGCGGGTCTTAACTATGCCATGAGTTTATACGCTATCGTAGATGCACATGAACAGGGATTTGATGAAAATATGTACTTGGATCCTGCAACACGTACAAAGGTAGAAGAAACAGGTGGAGCGAACTTCATTTTTATTACCAAAGATGGCAAGTTCGTAACTCCAAAATCAGACAGTATTTTACCATCTATCACAAGACGTTCTCTTATGGTAGTTGCTGAAAAATATCTTGGTATGACAGTAGAAAACAGAGAAGTCCTCTTTGAAGAAGTAAAAGACTTCGCAGAATGTGGTCTTTGTGGAACTGCTGCTGTTATTTCACCAGTAGGAAAAATCAACGACCATGGCAAGGAAATCTGTTTCCCAAGCGGTATGGATGAAATGGGACCTATGACCAAGAAGCTCTACGAAACCTTAACAGGTATCCAGATGGGTACAGTAGAAGCACCAGAAGGATGGGTGCATACCATTGTATAACGATTTATCGTAGAAATTATTTTTGTCTAAATAAATACGGAAAAGGAAAGCGCCTCCTATATCTTACGAAACACGGCTTTCGCTCTTAGCGAGCTCGTTACGTTACTAAATTCGCATCCCACAAACCCTGTGGTCTGCTTATTAAGTAACGACGGCTCTCTAAAGGTTTCGTTCGATATAGGAGGCGCTTTCCTTTTCCTCACTTTTTCTAAAAATAAATTTCTACGTTAAATGCGTTATGTCAGTAAAGGAGAGGCATCGCCCCACGATTGTAATAATGCATTCCCTTGAAAATTGAAGAATTTCCATAAAGTAAGAAAAGAGGCTTAAATATAGATAAGCCTCTTTTCGTAGTATATAGAAAAACTCAATTTTTAACAAAATCATTATTCTGTCTTTGCGTCGCAGGTAACCTCACAATAGAGTTTTTTGAAGGTCTTGTGGTCTACTGCGGGAAGCATAACCGTAGAGTGTACCTGACAACCACGGAGTTTTGGAAGCTGTGCCAGAGCAAGTGCTGCCTGTTCATTGGTAGCAGCAGTTGCGGAAAGTGCGATGAGAACTTCGTCTGTGTGGAGACGAGGGTTCTTGCTTCCGAGATACTGGGTTTTTAGTGCCTGGATAGGAGCGATGGATTCTGGTGAAAGAATCAGTTCTTCATGAGGAATGCCAGCTAAGTCCTTGATCGCATTCATGAGAACGGCAGCACTTGAACCAAGTAATTCTCCGGTTTTTCCAGTTACGATACGTCCGTCGTGGAGCTCGATGGCAGCGGCAGCAACCCCAGAGGCTTCTGCACGGCTTCTTGCCGGCGGAACTGTACGACGGTCGGTTACAGAAAGATTTTCTTTCTGCATAAGCAATTCTAATTTGTTTAATTCTTCTTCGGTACGTGTGCCATCAGCAACACCAACCAAAGCCTTGTAATATCTGCGAATGATTTCCTGACGGGAAGCTTCACGACAGGCTTCGTCATCTACAATACAATTTCCAACCATATTTACGCCCATATCTGTTGGTGAAGCATAAGGGCTTGTACCATAGATTTTCATAAAGATGGCATTGAGGACAGGGAAGATTTCCACGTCACGGTTGTAGTTTACCGTAGTAATGCCATAAGCTTTCAAGTGATATGGGTCAATCATGTTGATATCATTTAAATCTGCGGTAGCAGCTTCGTAAGCGAGGTTTACGGTGTGATCCAATGGTAAATTCCAGATTGGGAAGGTTTCAAACTTCGCATAGCCAGCACGTGTGCCGCGTTTGTGTTCGTGATAAAGCTGGGAAAGGCAGGTTGCCATCTTTCCACTACCAGGACCAGGAGCCGTAATTACGACCAAAGGTCGGGTGGTTTCAATATAATCATTTCGACCAAAGCCTTCGTCACAAACGATAGAGCTTACGCTGGTTGGATAACCAGGGATGGTAAAATGATGGTATACCTTTACCCCGAGAGATTCCAGGCGTTTCTGGAAATGGGATACTGCGTGGTGTTCGGTATAGCGGGTTAAAACTACACTTCCTACATAAAGTCCTTTTCTACGGAATGCATCAATCAAACGCACGACGTCATCGTCATAAGTAATACCAAGGTCTTCACGGATTTTGTTTTTAATAATGTCCTCTACACTTACAACCATAACGATTTCTGCCTGGTCGGAGAGCTGCAAAAGTAGTTGTAATTTGCTGTCTGCTGCAAAACCAGGAAGTACACGGGCTGCATGGAAGTCATCGAAGAGTTTTCCTCCAAACTCCAGGTAGAGTTTGTTGTCAAATTTCGAAATTCGTTCCATGATGTGTTCGGACTGCATTTTCAAATATTTTTCATTGTCAAAGCCAAGTTTCATAGTATTGCCTCTTATATTTCTAGTAAGTATTATGAATGAATTTTAGTAAAATATTCTGGTGTTTTGCTGATGATATCGCTGCTTGCGTTAATACCATCATAAAGATGATGATTGATACAATCTTTGAGTGCTGCTAAGTCTTTGGAAACAATGCTGTCCCAAATTTTCAAATGGCACTCATAAAGCTTCTGCAAATCTTCTTTTCCGTTAAAATTAATAAAAGTACGGAAACGTTCATACTGAGAATTGTAGGAGTATAAAAACTTAATCACGTTTCTTTTTCCTGCGGCATCAAAAAGTGCAGTGTGGAATTCATTGTCACTGTTAATAAAAGCACGACTCAATTCGTCAATTGGCATATCCGATTCCAGTAATTCTTTTTGCTGTTGTAAAATCAACTGAATGCGCAAATCCTGTGATTTATCATAAATCTGTGACAAATCAGACAATACAGAATATTCTAATACTTCACGGATATATAATATATCAGAAACTGCGTTCAAATCAATAAGGGAAATAAAGGTACCGATATGTGGACGAATTTCCAAAAGACCTTCACGCTCCAGACGTTTAAAAGCATCACGAACAGGGGTGCGGCTAATATTATACTTTTCTGCGGTTTCAATTTCACTAATTGCAGCCCCAGGTGGAAGCTCCAAGTGAAGGATTTGTTCTTTTAATTTTTCGTAAACACCATCTGATGTGGCAGTATGTTTTTGGGACATTGTATACAACCTTTTTTCCTTTGCATTATTGTAAAACTCTAACATCATTATAATATTTTAAAGAAAGAAGTCAATGACTTGCATACAAGAAATTTAATTCGCATACAGAACCCTCATAAATTCCGATTTGGCGACGCCTTTTCTTAGAATTCGAAATAAATATGTCGCTGTGTCTTCTAGGAAATTTCTTTCGGTTAAGAAAAACACTTTATTTCTAAGAAGCACTCTGCTTGCTTTTATGATTTATTCTGTCTGTCAAAAGTTTTACAATCTGCACCACTTTGTCCGTGTGCAAAAGGACACCCTTACGAGAATTTCGTAATTTCTCTTATGTGGGCAGGATTATAAAATGTCATGAGCCATGCAAATTGTCTGAAGTGCCGCACTTGCACCGAGTTTTTGCATGGCTCATGTAATATCAACTTTATAAGACTGC
>JAFUPI010000072.1 GCA_017481285.1 Agathobacter sp.
GCAGTCTTATAAACTTGATATTACATGAGCCATGCAAAAACTCCGCACAAAAGCAGTGCGTCAGACAGTTTGCATGGCTCATGACATTTTATAATCCTGTCCACATAAGAGAAACTTAGAAATCCTTGTAAGGGTGTCCTGTTGCACACGGACGAAGCAGTGCAGATTGTAAAACTTATGACAGACATAATAAATCATAAAAGCAAGCAGAGTGCTTCTTAGAAATAAAGCGTTTTTCTTAACCGAGAGAAAATGCACGCAAAATACAGAGACATATCTATTTCAAAATATAAAAATTAGGGCGTCGACAAATTTGTATTTGCGACAGCCTCTTCTTTTTGTGTTGTTTCATGCTTGGTTTTATAGTAAAATGGAGCATAGAGTATTTGAGAAAAAGGATAGTGAAATGACAGAACAGAAACGTTTTTCGGGCTACCATTTGAAGTTAATTGCATTAATTACTATGCTAATCGATCACATTGCAGCAGTTGTGATTTGGCGCATATATGCTGCGTCTTTCCACATTACGGGAAGTATGCAGGTTTCTGATTTTATCGGGGATAAAATCATCGTGTGGGTAGCAGACAATCAGGAGATTATTTATACCATATATGAGTGGATGCGTTATATCGGACGTATGGCTTTTCCGATTTATTGTTTCTTGCTGGTAGAGGGATTTTTGTATACTAGAAGTGTTGCAAAGTACGCCTTGCGCCTTTTTCTATTTGCATTGGTTTCGGAAATTCCATTTGACTTGGCAATTGCAGGTCAGTGGTGGACACTTGAATATAGTAATGTATTCTTTACATTGGTATTAGGTTTAATAGCAGTTTGGGCTGTGTCTTATATCGAGAAATTCTATGAATTTTGGCAGGAAAAGCAGTGGGAACCGATTCTGGGGATGATTCTTATTGGTGCAGCAGGGCTTGTAGTGATAGCAGTATTTGGAGGTCTTGCGGAGATGGTACTGCATACAGATTATGGATTTGGTGGTATAGTAGCAATTCTTATTCTATACCTTTTCCGTAAACAAAGGGAACTCGCATTTGCACTATCTGTTTTAGTTTTGTCTATCATCACCAGTAGTACGGAAATATTGGCACTTCTTATGCTTTATCCAATTATGAGATATGATGGCACTAGAGGCAAAAATATCAAATATGTTTTCTACGCATTTTATCCAGTGCACTTGTTGATTTTGGCTTTTGTTTGCATGGGAATGGGTGTATAATAGAAGCAGTGATTTGGAAGTAGAAAGGAGCCACCTATGGCTTTTGTACATTTGCATACTCATACCGAGTATAGTTTATTAGATGGTTCAAATAAAATAAAAAATTACGTCAATCGTGTCAAAGAGCTAGGCATGAATGCGGCAGCGATTACAGACCACGGTGTTATGTATGGGGTAGTAGATTTTTACAAAGCCGCGAAAGAGGCTGGAATTAACCCTATTATTGGTTGTGAAATTTATGTAGCTCCAAATAGCAGATTTGACCGTGAAATCAGTCATGGAGATGATAAATATTATCACTTGGTACTTTTGGCTGAGAACAATAAGGGTTATGAAAACCTGATGAAAATTGTTTCTATCGGATTTACAGACGGATATTATTACAGACCTCGTGTGGACTTTGAAACCTTGGAAAAGTACCACGAAGGTCTCATTGCGTTGTCTGCATGTTTAGCAGGTGAAATTCCACGTTATTTAATCCGTGGTTTTTATGAAGAGGCGAAAAAAACTGCTTTAAAATATAGAGATTGTTTCGGTCCAGATAATTTCTTTTTGGAATTGCAGGACCATGGTATTGCTGATCAGAAACGAGTAAACAATGATTTGCTTCGTATGAGTCAGGAAACAGGGATTGAATTGGTATGTACCAATGATATTCACTATACATACGAGGAGGACGTGGAATCCCACGATGTACTTCTTTGTATTCAGACCGGCAAAAAAGTGTCCGATGAGGACCGTATGCGTTATGATGGCGGACAGTATTATGTTAAGAGCGAACAAGATATGATGTGTTTGTTCCCATATGCTTTGGAAGCGGTGTATAATACGCAGAAAATTGCAGACCGTTGTCATGTAGAATTGGAATTTGGCAATTATAAGATCCCGAAATATGAGGTTCCAGAAGGCTTTGCAAGTGCGAAGGAATTTCTGGTGCATATTTGCGAAGAAGGCTTCGAAGAAAAATATGTGAAGAATTCAGAATATACAGACGAAGACCGTGTACAGATTCACAAGGATATGGAATACGAGCTGGGAATCATCGAAAAGATGGGCTTCGTGGAATACATTCTCATCGTTTGGGACTATATCAACTGGTGTAGAAATCATGACTGCTGGGTAGGTCCAGGACGTGGTTCTGCAGCAGGCAGCCGAGTATGTTATTGTACCGGTATTACCAACGTAGACCCAGTGAAATACAATCTGCTTTTCGAACGTTTCTTAAATCCAGAACGTGTATCCATGCCTGATATTGACGTGGACTTCGAATATGCAGAGCGTTATCGCGCGATTGAATATGTAACAGAAAAATATGGAAAAGACTCCGTGACCCAGATTACCACCTTTGGTACGATGGCGGCACGTGGAGTTATTAAGGCGGTTGGGAAAGCGTTGGACTTCCCATATGCTGATATGGACAAATTGGCGAAAATGGTGCCAATGGAACTGAATATTACCATTGATAAAGCACTTCAGATGAATCCCGAACTGCGTTCTGTTTATGAAGGCGACCGTGCGATGCATGATTTAATCGAAATGGCGAAGAAATTGGAAGGTCTTCCGAACCATGTTTCGGTACATGCCGCAGGTGTGGTTATTTATCCGGGTGTAGCTAGTGATTATGTACCTTTGGGTCGTGCCAGTGATGGTACTCCTACCGCAGAATACAACATGGTACAGCTGGAAGAATTAGGTCTTTTGAAGATGGACTTCCTTGGACTTCGTACTCTTACAGTATTGAAGGATGCGGTAAAAAATATCAAGGCTTCCAAGGGAATCGATGTGGATATCGATCATATTGATTTTAATGATAAAGCGGTGCTGGATTTCATCGGAACAGGAAAGACGGAAGGTGTTTTCCAGTTGGAATCGGGTGGCATGCAGAACTTCATGCGAGAGCTGCGTCCACAGAGCTTTGAAGATATCGTTGCAGGGATTTCCTTATATCGTCCAGGTCCGATGGACTTTATTCCGGATTATATTCGTGGTAAAAACAATCAGGATTCGATTACCTATGTAACTCCTGAATTGGAAAGTATTTTGGAGCCTACCTACGGCTGTATTGTTTACCAGGAACAGGTAATGCAGATTGTACAGAAGCTGGCGGGCTATACCATGGGACAGGCGGACAACATTCGACGTGCCATGAGTAAGAAGAAACAGTATGTCATTGATGCTGAACGCAAGAACTTTGTCTATGGTAATGAAGAACAGGGAATCAAGGGTTGCGTAGCGAATGGTATTTCGGAAAAAGCAGCGAACAGTATCTATGATTCCATGGTAGACTTCGCGAAGTATGCGTTTAACAAATCCCATGCGGCAGCGTATGCAGTAATCAGTGTACAGACAGCATGGCTCAAATATTACTATCCAGTGGAATTTATGGCGGCCCTTATGACCTCCGTAATCGACAATTCTGCCAAAGCAGCGGAATATTTGAATCATTGCAAGGAAATGAATATTGACGTGCTTCCGCCAGATATCAATTCTGGCTGGGGTGAGTTTACCGCAGAGGGACCAAATGTAAGATATGGCCTTTATGCCATCAAGAGTCTTGGCCGTCCTGTGATTGACAAGATTATTGAGGAAAGAAAAATCGGTGGACCATATCGAACTCTGCAGGATTTTATCGAGCGAGTAGCGGAACGAGAAGTAAACAAACGTGCAGTTGAAAATCTTATAAAAGCAGGTGCCTGTGACAGCTTAGATGGCACACGTAAGCAGATGACCTTTGTGTATGCGTCCATGATTGATCAAGTAACTTCTAAGAAGAAATCTTCAGTAGCAGGACAAATGACTTTGTTTGATTTTGCCAGCGATGAAGAGAAAGCTGACTACGAAATTCAGTATCCAGATGTAGGAGAGTTTCCGAAGGAAATGCTGCTGGGCTTCGAAAAAGAAGTGTTAGGCATTTACCTCAGCGGACATCCGCTGGAGGAATACACAGAGAAAATCCGCAAGAATATTACAGCGGTTGCTTCTGATTTTGCATTGGTAGAAGCAGAAGAGGGCAATTTGGATGCCATGAAAACTGGCATGGAAACTCAGGTCAAAATCAAAGATAACCAGCATGTCATTGTAGGTGGTTTGATTGCAGAGAAAAAAGTAACCTTTACCCGTAACAATAAGGCGATGGCATATATTTCCATCGAAGATTTGACGGGTATGGTAGAAGTGATCATTTTTCCTCGTGATTATGAAAAGTATCAGCGTTATCTCAATGCCGATGAAAAGGTATTCGTAGTAGGGCATGCTTCCGTGGAAGATGACAAAGATGGTAAGATTATCTGCGAGCGAATCGTACCATTTGATGAAACGGGGTGTGATCTGTGGTTCCAGTTTGCTACCAAAGAAGAGTATCTGGAAAAGGAAAAAGTATTGATGGATATTCTGCGTGATTCCGATGGAAATGACGAAGTCGTAATTTATGTGGCAAATCCAAAGGCTATTAAGCGTCTGGGTAAGAATCAGACGGTTGGTGTAAATGAAGAACTCTTACAGACTTTACAGAATTTCCTTGGTGAGAAAAATGTAAAAGTAGTAGAAAAGAGTATTGAGTAATCAAAATGGAAAATAGGAGGCGATGACTTATGTCTAAGCAGGTAGAAACAATTGGTGTTTTAACAAGTGGCGGAGATGCTCCAGGTATGAATGCGGCAATGCGTGCAGTTGTCCGTGAGGCTCTGTTTAAGGGCAAAAAAGTAAAAGGAATTTCCAGAGGCTATGCGGGTCTTTTGAATGAAGATATTTTTGATATGACTGCATCCGATGTTTCAGAGACCATTGCCCGTGGGGGAACAAAGCTTCAGACAGCTCGTTGTACCGAATTTGTAGATCCAGACGTGCAGAAAATGGCTGCAGAAATTTGTAAGAAACATGGGATTGATGCACTGGTTGTTATCGGAGGCGATGGCTCCTTCCGTGGTGCTTTAGCATTGGCACAGCATGGCATCAATACGATTGGTGTTCCAGGAACCATTGACTTGGATATCGCTTGTACAGATTATACGATTGGTTTCGATACAGCGATTAATACAGCGATGGAAGCTATCGATAAAATCCGTGATACCTCCAAATCTCATGATAGATGTACTATCATTGAGGTAATGGGACGTCACGCAGGATATATCGCATTATGGTGTGGTATTGCCTGTGGTGCAGAAGATATTCTTTTGCCAGAGAAATACAATCATAATGAGCAGGATATTATCAATCATGTCATCGAAAACCGCAAAAAAGGAAAACAGCATCATATCATTATCAATGCAGAAGGTATCGGACATTCTGCATCTATGGCGAAACGTATTGAAGCTGCTACAGGCATGGAAACCCGTGCATCTATTTTAGGTTACATGCAGCGAGGCGGTATACCTACCTGTAAAGACCGTGTATATGCCTCAGTTATGGGGGCAATGGCAGTAGACCTCTTATGCGAGGGCAAATCCAATCGTGTCGTTGCTTACAAAAATGGAGAATTTTGTGATTTCGATATTGAAGAAGCATTAGCAATGAAGAAAGAGATTCCTGATTACATGAATTATATTTCTAAGAGCTTGGTATAAAATATATAAGGGCTGTCGATGGCAGCCCTTTTTCGAGGAGAAAATTAGATGATTACAAGTGCAAATAACCAGCAAATGAAGCAGGTCAGTTTGTTGTTGAAAAAAAGTAAAGAACGAAAAAATACGAAGACCTTTGTGGTAGAAGGGCCACGTATGGTTGTGGAGGCTTCCGTAAAGTCTTTGAAGGCTGTTTATGTAGCAGAAAGCTATGAAAATAATCCAGAAAACAAAGCTGTTTTAATCGAGTTGAAAACAAAGTGTGAGAAGGCAAATGCTACCTACGAAGTCGTAGCGGATAATGTGTTTAAAAGCATTTCTGATACACAGACACCACAGGGAATTATGGCTGTAGTGGTAATGCCAGAGTATTCCATGGAACAGCTTTTGGATGGAGACAACACACACCTGTTGATTTTGGAAAGCATTCAGGACCCAGGCAATTTGGGAACGATGGTGCGTACAGGTGAAGGGGCTGGTGTTACTGGGATTATCATGAATAAAACTACCGTGGATTTGTTTAACCCTAAGACGATTCGTTCCACGATGGGAAGTATTTATCGAGTGCCGTTTTATGTAACAGAAGATTTGGGTGCTACGATGAAGGAATTGCAGAAGCAGGGGATTTCGCTTTATGCTGCTCATTTAAAGGGACAACATTCGTATGATGAAGAAGATTATACCAAGGCATGTGGTTTTTTGATTGGGAACGAAGGCAATGGTTTGAGTGATGAAATTGCAGACCTTGCAGATACCTATATTAAGATTCCAATGGAAGGTCAGGTAGAATCTTTAAATGCTGCGATTTCCGCAACGTTACTTATGTATGAAGCAAATCGTCAGCGTCGCAAGAAGTAATAGGTTTTGGAGAGAGAAGAATGCGAATTTGGGTAAAGGTATTTGATGACAATGCACATATGTTAAATTCGGAAACAATTGAGGACTATAGTGACGAAACCCGCACACACAAAGTTTTTAATGCTTTACAGGAAGCCTGTAATCGTCTCGATTTAGGCAAACCAATCTGGTTGGATTCGAATATTACAGAATTTAAACGTTTGGCAAAAACCAGATTTTATCAGGATAATTTCGTGGAAGAAATCGAGTTTGAATTTCTGGAGCTGCATGTGATAGAAGAAGATTAGATGAGAAGTTAATATTCTTTAAAGTTTATGAAATAACTGTGAAAATGCCCACAAAAGAGGAGAAGTGTGTTATACTAACAGTATAGGAAAGGTTTGCGAAGAAAGAACCTGGGGAGGTTTTGAGATGGATACATCTTTTATCTTTAACGAGGACGTGGAAAGCTGGGAAACGTTGATGTTTTTGTACAACTCAGCACTTAAGGAAGTAACCACGAAACTTGAGATTTTGAACGATGAGTTCAAACATGTACACAAATATGATCCAATTGAATATATCAAACATCGTATCAAGACACCAGAGAGCATCGTGAAGAAATTAAAACGTCACAGCTTGGAAATCAATGTGGACAATATGATTCATCACATCAATGATATTGCAGGGGTACGAATTATTTGTTCATTTACATCGGATATCTATAAGATTGCGGAGATGATTGGAAAGCAGAATGATTTGACTGTAATTTCCGTAAAGGATTATATTCGTAATCCAAAGCCAAGCGGTTATCAGAGCTTTCATATGTTGGTGTCAGTGCCTATTTTTATCGGGGAAAAGGTAGTAGATACGAAGGTGGAGATTCAGATTCGTACGATAGGTATGGATTTCTGGGCGAGTCTGGAGCATAAGATTTACTACAAATTTGAAGGACATGCGCCAGCTCATATTAGCCGTGAGCTTCGTGATTGTGCGACAATCGTATCCATGATGGATGCGAAGATGTTACAGTTGAACGAGGAAATTATCAAGGCGAAAAAAGAACAGGAAGAAGAGAAAAACAGTTAGATGAATATCATTAACGTAGAAAATATTACAAAGGTATATACAGAAAGGGAGCTTTTTTCAAAAGCTTCCTTTTATGTGCAGGAAAGAGAAAAAATCGGTATTGTAGGTATCAATGGTACGGGTAAATCTACCCTGTTAAAGATTGTGGCAGGGCTGGAAGAGCCTGACGAGGGTTCCGTGATTCGTGCCAATCATGTGGTAATCAATTTCTTGCCACAAAATCCAGTTTTTGATGCTGAGAAGTCTGTTCTGGAAAATGTAATGGAAAAAATCATTACCACCGATATGGATGAGACTCACAGATGGAGTATGGAGAGTGAAGCCAAGGCGTTGATGCTGAAGCTTGGAATCAGTGATTTCGAACAGAAATGTGGTGAGTTGTCGGGTGGGCAGAAAAAGCGCTTGGTATTAGTGGCTGCTGTGCTGAAACCATGTGATGTTTTGGTTATGGACGAACCTACGAACCACTTGGATTATGACATGGTAGAGTGGCTGGAGGAGTTTCTGCGTAATTGGCGCGGTGCACTTCTTATGGTTACGCATGACCGTTATTTCCTGGATAGTGTATGTAATCGTATCGTAGAAGTGGATCGTGGCAGTATTTATAGCTACGATACCAATTATTCAGGGTTCCTGGCATTGAAAGCACAAAGAGAAGAATATGCCCGTGCCAGTGAGCGAAAGCGTCAGTCGATTCTTCGAAAAGAAATCGAATGGATGCAAAGAGGGGCGAGAGCTCGTTCTACGAAACAGAAGGCACATATCCAGCGCTATGAGGCTCTTCGAGACCAGGAAGGCATCAAAGAGGTACAGAAGTTGGAAATGAGTTCTCTTTCGACTCGATTGGGACGTAGTACGATAGAGATTAACAATGTTTCCAAAGCATTTGGAGATATTGTTTGTGTGAAAGACTTTACCTATATCCTTTTAAAAGGGGATAGAATTGGCTTCGTAGGTAAAAATGGTTGTGGTAAGACTACTCTTATGAAGATGATTGCAGGATTTTTAGAGCCAGACAGTGGTACGATTGAAGTAGGACAGACCGTTAAAATCGGTTATTATGGTCAGGAAATCGTTTTCCCAAATCCAGAGCAAAGAGTCATTGATTATATCAAAGATACAGCCGAATATGTGCGTACGGAAGATGGATTGGTTTCGGCATCTTCTATGTTGGAACGTTTCCTGTTTCCAGCAGAGCAGCAGTATAGCCCAATCGGCAAACTTTCGGGCGGAGAAAAACGTCGTTTGAACTTGTTACGAGTATTGATGGAAGCACCAAATGTTATGATTTTGGATGAGCCGACTAACGATCTGGATACGGAAACATTGGCGATTTTAGAAGATTATCTGGATAACTACGATGGCATTGTAGTGACAGTTTCACATGACCGATATTTCCTTGACCGAATCGTAAGACGTGTCTTTGCATTTGATGGGGAAGGTAAAATCACACAATATGAGGGTGGATATACGGACTATATGATGAAGCGTCCACAGGAAATGAATGAGATTTCATCGATAGGCTTGAAAAACACCAAGAATAGTGCGGGTGCAGAGACGAATGGCAGTGCAACAGATTTGGAAGCGAAGAAGGATTCCCGCGAAACCTGGGGACACCAGAAAAAACTTAAATTTACATTTAAGGAACAGAAAGAATATGAAACCATCGAAGCAGATATTGAGAAGCTGGAAAATGATATTGCACAGCTGGATGCAGAGATGGCGAAAAATGCCAGCAATTATGGAAAGCTAAATGCTTTATCTCAGGAAAAAGAGCAAAAAGAAGAACTCCTTATGGAGAAGATGGAGCGCTGGGAATACTTAGAAAATCTAGCTACACAAATCGCAACACAAAGCTAAAAAAGAGGGCTGTCGCAAATATTACTTTGTCGACGCCCTTTCTTCATGTCTTGAAATAAATATGTCTCTGTATTTTGTGTGCATTTTCGAACTTTTAAGGGAAAAGCTATTATTTCTTGAAACATTCTGCTTGCTTAAATTTTGTGTCTGTCATAGCTTTTACTATCTGCACCGCTTTGTCCGTTGTGCAACAGACACCGTACTCCTATTTCTGTTTCTCTAATGTGGGCAGTCTTATAAAGTTGATATTACATGAGCCATGCAAAAACTCGGTGCAAGTACGGCACCTCAGACAGTTTGCATGGCTCATGACATTTTATAATCCTGCCCACATAAGA
>JAFUPI010000073.1 GCA_017481285.1 Agathobacter sp.
GCAAGCAGAGTGCTTCAAGAAATAATAGCGTTTCCCTTAAAAGTTCGAAAATGCACGCAGAATACAGAGACATATTTATTTCAAGACATGAAGAAAGGCTGCCACAAATTTATATTTGTAGCAGCCAATCGCTTATTCTCCAACGTTTTTATTTGTAAGTGTGGTCCAAAGCAGTTTTGCTTTGCTTACCTTACCCATTCGGATGTCGCCTTCGCCTAAGCGGATAACTTCATTCTGACCTTGTTTTGCCTGTTTCCATTCTACGAGACCTGCTCCATTCGGATTTCCTGTCTTCACAAAATTGCAAAGGTAACTGGACATAGCATCTGACAATACATAGTCTTTTTCTTCAAATGGTCTCCAACCATTCTTTAAAGTGCCGAACCAATACCACAAGTCACTGGAATGCCAAGCACCATTTTTATCTCCCGGAAGCTGTCTGTCGAAGAACCAACAGAATGCAGTTTTCTGTTTGTCACAGAAATCTTTTGCCATTGGGAAAATGAAAAATGGCATCATATCCTGGCTGGTCGCACCTAACATGTATGGAATTTCTTTTACGTTTCCATCATTTAATGCAGTAAGAGGACTCTTGGTAAGTAATTTTCCATCAATACATGGGCTGGCAATCATGCCATATTTCATATTGGACTTTTTCAAAGTCTGCCATGACTGAAACAATTTTTCTGGCTCTAACTGTAAAAACTCTTCCAAGGTCTGGCAACCTGCATCTGCCATTACCTGTTTCCAAAATTCATATCTGTCTTCACAAGTTTGAGAACTATCCATCAGTTTATGCGCACCGCCACCACTACTCATAACGGCTTTGTTGAACAGACCATGGGTAAGTGGACTGATACAATGCTGCATCGTACTCATGGCACCTGCACTCTGTCCCATAACAGTTACATTCGCAGGATCTCCACCGAAAGCTGTAATATTGTGCTGTACCCACTGCATTGCCATCATCTGGTCATAAAGACCATAGTTTCCAGTATGTCCATCACGCTCTGCGAGCTCTGGTAAACATGCAAATCCCATAGGCCCAAGACGATAGTTACAGGTTACTGCAATAACGCCTTTGGAAGCCCAAACTGGTCCATCAAAATGTTTTTCGTGTCCACATCCACCAGTATAGCCACCACCATGGATATAGAAAAGTACTGGAAGCTTGCTATCTGGTGTCGCACCTTCTGGTACCCACACATTTAAGAATAAACAATCCTCACTATAGGTATAGCTTGCACCTTTACGGAATTCATAATAATAAAATACTTTTTCGATTACAGTTTCTTCGTCATAAAATGCACGTGGCTGGTAACTACAGTTTCCATATTCACTTGCATCATATACACCTTCCCAGCTGGTTACTTCCACTGGATATTCCCATCTTCCTGCGGTTGCATAACGGATGCCTTTGTATGCTGTGACACCAGGCCACTGACACTGCGTTCCCTGAATCTGACCACAAGGAATTGTAATTGGTTGTTTCATTCTAATTCCCATCCCTTATCTAGAAATTATTTTTTTCGATTATATGCACTTGGCATCCAAGGATATTTTTCTTCGTTTTCCAAGCCGTATACTTCTAAGTTTCGAAGCTGTTCTACTACATGTGGCATATCCATATTTTCTACCATCTTACAGATGGCTGCTTCACCAATCTCTGCTTTTTTCGCACGAGTTTCTTCATCTGGAATATCTGGTGTAGGCATGTGGTCCTGATTTTCTCCAAAACAATATCCTACTGCTGCACTCTGATATCCAAGAGCGAATAAATCATTAAATGGTGCACATGACTGTGGAACTGGATCACTGTAACCTGTCACAAATGGAACATCTTCCAAACGATTCATAATCTTGTATGCACCTACTGTAATGTCATGGAATACCGACATATCTGTAAATAAATCTTTGTTTCTACCCATCTGAATCATACAGTCCATGTATAAAATAGGAACTCCAGTTTCATCATAGAAATCACGAATCATTGGGCAAATGGTCATATGTGCTGGACCGTGGAAACTGATATATACCTGACGTTTGAAACCAAGGCGAAGTAAACTTCTTGCAATGGCACCCAAATAATCGATACCTTGGCGTACCGTTACCTGCACCGTACCTCTGCCGGAAGCAGTTGCACCAGCGTAGAAATAAGGAAGTCCTGTCAAAACAAGTCCGTCACAAGCCTCTGCCATTTTCAGAGCATACGCCTCACTAATTACAGTTTCACTATCTAATGGAAATCCCCCATGCATTTCCACCGTTCCTACTGGCACGATAATAATATCGTTGCGTTTTAAATATTCCTGCACTTCAGAATTTAACATCTTTGGTAAAATTCTTGTACGCATATTCTCCATAATTTTCCCCTCCTAAAACCTAATTGAAAATTACAAAAGGTGGTAGAGCCTTCCGCCCTACCACCTAACTACTGAATCATTATTTATTAATTCTTACTGAGCTTTTTTAGAAGCTTTAAATGCTGCAAGTTTTTCACGAGTTTCTGCATTCATGTTCCATACAAACTTGAATGCTGCCCATGAACCAAGGATGAAGATACCAGGAATTAATACACACATCATCTTAATTCCCATTACAGTGCCAGCTGCCTGTGTAGGTAATTCAGCATTGTAACCGATAACACCGAGCATAAATACTGCGAAAGAGTTACCAACAGTCTGACCTACACGACGAGAAAGGTTAAATGTACCATAGATAGAACCTTCTGTACGTTTTCCTGTAATCATCTCGTTGTAGTCAATTGCTTCACCTACAAGACCCCACTGCATGTAGATTGATACAGATGCTGCACCCATACCAAGTGAGTTCATAATGATATGAACATAAGGATTTACAGTCATAGTCATATGTAAAGCAAAGAGTACTAAGTAAATAACAGAACCAGCTAATAAGCAAACACGAATCATTTTTTCAAGACCGAATTTTTTTGCAAGAGCAGGACCGCCAATTAATGTAACAAGCATAAGTGGCATAGAGAGAATAGAACCATAACTTACTAATGCTAAGTCACCATATACAACGGAATACATGTAGTTTGATAATGTACTACCAACATACTGCATTGTACAGATACATAAACCGTGCATACAAAGTGCAAGGAATGGACGGTTTACTTTTACTACATTTAAGATATCTGTAATCTTAATATTGTCGTTCTGTTCAGGTGCATTTGCAACAAGATTACGTTCTTCTGTCATTGCATAATGACCTAACATCATCACTAAACCGATTAATGAACAAACAATTGCTGCAATAGAATAACCTGTTGGATTTGTCTGACCGAATGCTTTGATAATAAGTGGCATTGCGATAACTGGAATCATGTTACCTACCATAGAACCAAAACCACGAGCTGATGATAAAGAAGCTCTTTCCTGGTCAGTATCTGCCATAGCAGCAAGCATAGATCCCATAGGGATGTTAAACATTGTGTATGCACCTTCGTATAAAATCTTAAGTACGAAAAGCATTGCAATTAAAGCTACACCATCAAAGAATCGTGGCACAGACCAAAGTGCGATGAAACCTACTGTAACCATAGGTGCCGCACGTAATAACCATGGACGGAATTTTCCTTTTGGATTCTGGTGTTTAGCAAAAGCCTTATCCATTAAAGCTCCCATAAGTGGGTCATTAATGAAATCCCATGTATTCCAAATAAGTAACAAGATTGCTAAAAGTGCGGTATCTAATCCCAATGCATCTGTACAGTACATAGTAAATGTACTACCCATAACAGCAAAAGTCATACATCCGCCAGCATCACCGAGAGCATAACCAAATTTGTGTTTAAAGGTTAAGCCTGATTTTGTCTTTTCTTTTGACATAATTTTCTCTCCTTTTCTCTTTTGATTTTTCACAATCAACTTATGATATCATTAGTATACAATAGAATTTTCGCAATTTTAATTGCTATTATCGCAAAAAACATTGCAAATCCCTCATTGAAGATTTATAATTTATTTATATTTACCAAATCTTAGGAGGAGAAATTGTGAAATTAGACCAAGTACAGCTTTTATCTTCGTTTTATGAAAAAGACCATGCTACCATCCAAAGAGAACTCCTCCAGCATGGAATTGATTTTTCCAATATTTACCAGGAGCTGGAAATGAGCTCCCGTTTCGTAGATACTCACATGGATATCAGCTTTGGGGATATTCCTGTAAACCTGCATAGCCACAGCTATTACGAGATTGTTTACGTACTTAGTAATAGTGGCACCCAGTATCTCGTTGGTACAAAACGTTACCAATTGCAACGAGGCGATGTCATTTTTGTTCCACCAGGCATTGGACACAAACCACTTTTCCCTTCCCAGTTGGCCGAACCTTACAAAAGAATCGTCCTCTGGGTTAGTGCAGATTTCATAGACGGAATAAAATATATCTATCCAGATTACACACCTCAATTTACGGAACAGGTTTTTCTGCTAAGAACGCTTGGTACTCCTTGGGAATCCGTTGGAACACACTTTCATATTGGATTAAAGGAAGCACAAGAAAAAAAAGAAGGTTGGCAGTTCGCCTTATGTGGTAACACCATGCAATTGCTTACGATTTGTTTACGTGCGCTACTAGAACCCGAAACACAGCCTATGAAAAGTGAAAAACCTGAATTATTAGACGATATTGTTTCCTACATAGAATCACATTTGCATGAAAAAATCAGTCTGGCTGATACCGCCTCTCGTTTCTATGTCAGCGAAAGTACGATTGGCCAAACTTTCCAAAAGAAAATGCACGTTAGTTTTTATCACTATGTTACTCAGAGAAGACTTATCGCTGCTAAAAGCATGATATTGGAAGAAGCTAATCTGGATCTTCTAAGTGAAAAAGTAGGATTTACGGATTATTCTACCTTTTACCGTGCTTTCAAAAAGGAATTTGGTATTTCTCCACGAGAATATCGAAACCTTATTGCAGAAAATCAGCAAAGCTTGCTATAATGTAACCACTCTAAGTGAAACAAATTTATCAAACATATAACGAGGTACTACTTATGTTAACCTATGACGAAGCATTAAACCTAAACTATTATAAAAAAACATCTTTCACCGGATGGATGACTCCCCTTCGTTTTTTAATTAAAATGGAAAAACCGGAAGATGGCAATGCATTCTTTCATGCCTGGGTTTGGCCTGGTCCTTATATTTTTGACAAAACAGATGACTCATTAAAAATAGAACACACCGCTCCATTTAATGAGGATGGCAAAAAAGAAATCGTAGATTGGATCAACGAACAATATGAGCTCCACAAAGATGTTTGGTCCAAGAAAATTCTCTAAGACATTTTCAACAAAAAACACTTGACGTTTTTGTAAAAGTGGGATAATATATCACTGTCGCAAAACAAATGGGCTTATAGCTCAGCCGGTTAGAGCGCACGCCTGATAAGCGTGAGGTCGGTGGTTCGAGTCCACTTAAGCCCATACAAGCGGTTTCCGAAAGGAAGCCGCTTTTTTATTTCGAAATCTCATTTCACAAATGAAAAAAGCGTAGCAGATTTTTATCTGCTACGCTTTTATTTTTGATTATGCTAAGGAATAAATATTATTCTGCATCAGCAGCTTCTGCATTTTTTGCAGCTCTTTCTTCTTTCCAAGCAGCAAC
>JAFUPI010000074.1 GCA_017481285.1 Agathobacter sp.
CCTATTTGCACATCATAAGGAATCTGTTCACAAGACTTTCATCCGCTTCAAATGCACCACGCATCGCAAAAGTAACCGTCTTGCTGCCAGGCTTTTTCACACCACGCATGGTCATACACATATGCTCCGCTTCCATCATGACAATAACTCCTTTTGGAGCCAAATGCTCCATCAAAGCATCTGCCACTTGTCCCGTGAGCTGTTCCTGAATCTGTGGACGTTTTGCATAAACCTCTACTGCACGTGCCAGCTTACTAAGTCCTACTACTTTTCCATCTGGAATGTAAGCTACATGTGCCTTTCCATAAAATGGCATGAAATGATGCTCACAGGTAGAATAAAAGGTGATATCTTTTACAATAACCATTTCATCATTATCCACGGTAAATGTTTTCGACAATATTTCTTCGCAATCCATATCCATGCCAGCGAAAATTTCTTCATACATACGTGCGATACGTTCTGGTGTTTCTAGAAGTCCTTCGCGATTTACATCTTCGCCAATTCCTTCTAATATCATTCGCACGCCTTCTTGCACTTTTTTTACATCAATCATAGTATTTCCTGCTTTTTCAAATAGTTATCATGACATTTCTTTACTTCGCCTAAATAAGATAAAGAACCAAATGCCAAAGTAGCATTTCCCGTTTCTCTTCCACTGTCCATCGCCATAGTAACTGCTTCCTCAATGGATTCACAGCATACTACATCTTCATGCCACTTTCTGATTTCCTCTGCAAGCACTTTTCCATCCATGCCTCTGTCATTTGGAGGTGTGATGGTATAAATTCGACTTGCCATAGGTGCCACAATTTCCATCATTTTTTCATGTTCTTTATCCTTTAGTACACCTATTATAAAGTCAATCGGTTGATTTGTAAAACTTATTTTTACTGTATCTGCCAATTCTTTGATAGCATCTACATTATGTGCACCATCGATGATAAAGTATGGTTTCTTGGAAAGCACCTGAAAACGACCATCCCACTGTGCTTCTTTAATTCCTGCAGCAATCATATATTCTGGGAATTTCATATTATGGGCAATCTCAATTGCAAGCGCCGCATTCTTCATCTGGTACAAGCCTGACATTGAGGTTTCATATTCCAGGCCCTTATACTTAAACTTCAATTCACCCGGTTTCTGGGAAATCAACTCAAGAGCACTATTATCTACGTAAGTAACGTCACCATATATTACTTTTTCATCCAATATAGCTTTGACTTCTGGTTCCTGCTCTGCAGAGAACACTTTGGCCCCAGGTTTAATGATGCCGGCCTTTTCTATAGCAATTTCTGTCAGGCTTTCACCCAAGAACTGCATATGGTCACGGCTAATATTCGTAAATACACACATTTTAGGCCATTTAATAACATTAGTGGCATCATTGGCTCCACCCATACCAGCCTCTAAAATAAGCACCTCTGTTCCAAACTTGGTCGAACCATAAATCGCCATGGCGGTCTCCACTTCGAAACGGGTTGGATGAATATAATTTCGATCCAAAGAGTAGGTTGCAGCATAGACCTGCGAAGCACAATCGATAAAGTAATAGTCGGAAATCTGGTCTCCCCAACGTCTCCATTTATCTCTTTCATCGAATACTGCTGGCGAAGAAAAATGGAAGGCATACATTCTGGACTGATGGAAGATACTCTCCAGATATGCACCTACAGAACCTTTTCCATTGGTTCCGGCAATGTGAATCGTATACACGCGATCCTCTGGATGCTCTAAACGCCCCATCAAATATTTCATTCTTTCCAGACCAGGCTTGCTACCATATTTATTTCTACTCTCCAGGAATTCAAATGCTTCCTCTACGCTGTTAAAACGCCAATTTGTTTTCACTTACTTCTTAACCCCTTTAGTGTCTCTATTTCCAATATGAAGTCTGTTTAAAGCAAATTCTTTGCCCTTTACTTCTACCATTTCATTTTCGCCATCGCCTAAAATATAGACATTCTTTAACTCATCATTTTTGTCCAGTTTCATACCACGTACACCGATAGCGGATTTTTTCTTTTCTGGAATGGTTGCACACTCAATACGAAGGAATGCTTCTTTTCCAGAACGCATAATCATGGTTTCATTTCCCTTCAATGCTCGTACTGCTAAAACTTCATCACCGTCTGCCAGTTTTGTTGCTGCAGTAGTTTTCTTTGCTACAACAAATTCACTACCATCCACCAGCTTAATCATGGACTGCTTTGTACCAAATACTACCTTGCCGGATGCTACCGACTGTAAGCTTGCCACATAAATGTAGTTTTCATTTTTACTATCATAATTACTCAAGTTGTCGATAGGAGTACCCTTATCCTTCAAACGGCCTGCAGGCAAATCCAGCACCTTCAATGTATGAAGCTGACCTGTATTGGTGAAAATACAAATCTTATCCGTATTCTTGCAGACAAAGGTATATCTATTTTCTGAATCGGCAGTTTCCTTGTTTCTTTCATAAATTGAAACATCAATAGTCTTAGCATAACCAAAACGATCCATGAGGAATACCACATCCTTTTCTTCGATTGGTTTTTCTTCTACCACTGCTTCTGCCAGGTTATCTACAACTGTTCTACGAGGTCTTCCGTATTCCTTCTTGAACGCGGTAAGCTCTTTCATAATCATCTTCGCCATAGATGAACGATGAGAAAGTAAATCCTCATAAAGTGCAATTTTTTCTAATGTTTCATTATGATCCTTCATCAAAGCTTCGATTTCGAGACCAATCAATTTGTACAAACGCATTTCTAAAATAGCATTTGCCTGACGCTCGGTAAAACGGAGCTGCTTCGCCATTTTTTCTGATGCTTTTGATTTGAACTTAATATTCGATGTATCACCTGTGGTCAAACACTTTTCTGCGTCTTTACGATTGGTACATCCACGAAGAATTTCGATGATTAAATCGATAACATTACATGCCTCAATAAGACCTTCCTGAATTTCCTTCTTGTCTAATTCTTTTGCAAGTAATGTTTTGTACTTTCTGGTTGCAATTTCATACTGGAAATTTACATGATGACGAATAATTGGGATAAGTCCCATCGTTTCTGGTCTTCCATCTGCTACTGCCAGCATATTCACACCAAAGGTATCTTCCAGTTTCGTCTTCTTATATAAAAGGTTTTCCAAGGCTTCTACATTGGCACCTTTTTTCAAATCTAATACGATACGGATACCTTCTTTGGATGACTGGTTTGTAATATCCACGATATCGCTAGTCTTTTTGGTTTCTACCAAAGCCGCCACATCTAATAAGAATTTACCAATGTTTGCACCAATCATGGTATAAGGAATCTCTGTAATTACCAGACGTTCCTTGCCACCTTTTAATTTTTCATACTCTACCTTACCACGAACCTTAATTTTTCCCATACCAGTTTCATAGATAGATAAAAGATCATCTTTGTTGGCAATGATACCACCGGTTGGGAAATCTGGTCCCTGGATATACTGCATCAATTCTTCTGTAGTAATATCTGGATTTTTCATATAGGCAATAACACCATCAATAACCTCTCCAAAGTTGTGAGGTGGAATACTGGTAGCCATACCTACCGCAATACCTTCTGCTCCATTGATAAGAAGATTTGGCACTTTAACAGGCAGAACCAATGGTTCTTTTTCGGTTTCATCGAAGTTTGGACCAAAATCTACAACGTCCTTGTCCAAATCTGCAAGGTATGCTTCCTGGGTTACTTTCTGAAGACGTGCTTCTGTATAACGCATCGCCGCAGCGCCATCACCTTCGATGGAGCCAAAGTTACCATGTCCATCAATGAGTGGTAATCCCTTCTTGAAATCCTGTGCCATAACAACCAATGCTTCGTAAATAGATGAGTCACCATGTGGGTGGTATTTACCCATGGTATCACCGACAATACGTGCACTCTTACGGTGTGGTTTGTCGTATTTTACACCCAATTCTGACATATCATAAAGCACTCGTCTCTGTACTGGCTTTAAACCGTCACGTACATCAGGAAGTGCACGGGCAATGATTACACTCATGGCATAGTCAATATATGATTTTTGCATCAGCTCCGAATACTCGGTGCGAATAATGTTGTTGTCTTGCATGTTTTATTTCCCTTCTATACATCGAGGTCTGCATCGTGGGCATGTTCGTGAATAAATGCTCTACGTGGCGGTACGTCAGTACCCATAAGCATAGCTGTCACATCCGATGCCATACGACCATCTTCGATTTCTACACGACGCATCATACGTGTCTCTGGGTTTAAAGTAGTTTCCCAAAGCTGGTCTGCGTCCATTTCACCAAGACCTTTGTAACGCTGTAAGGTGAAATTGCCTGTATGGGTACGTCTGTATTTTTCCAATGCTGCGTCATCGTAAAGGTACTCTTCCTCGCCCTTGCTTGGGATAACCTTGTAAAGTGGTGGCATAGCTACATATACATGACCTTCAAAAATCAATTCTGGCATAAAGCGATAGAACAAGGTCAAAAGCAATGTGGAAATATGCGCACCGTCAACGTCGGCATCGGCCATAATAATAATCTTGTCATAACGAAGCTTGGTAATGTCAAAGTCATTGCCATAACCTTCGGAAAAACCACAGCCAAAAGCATTAATCATGGTTTTGATTTCTGCATTGGCAAGTACCTTATCAATGCTGGCTTTTTCTACGTTTAAGATTTTACCACGGATAGGCATAATCGCCTGATACATACGGTTACGAGCCATTTTTGCTGAGCCACCAGCGGAATCCCCTTCTACGATGAAGATTTCACACTTGGAAGCATCGCGGCTTTCACAGTTTGCCAGCTTACCGTTCGAATCAAAAGAGAATTTCTGCTTGGTAAGAAGGTTTGTTTTTGCCTTCTCTTCTGTCTTACGGATTTTCGCAGCTTTTTCCGCACAGGAAATGACTGCTTTTAAGGTTTCTAAGTTCTTGTCAAAGAACAACTGCATTTCATCACCTGTAATCTTAGAGGTTACACGGGATGCATCAGGGTTGTCCAATTTCGTCTTGGTCTGTCCTTCAAAACGTGGGTCTGGATGCTTGATAGACACTACTGCAGTCATACCGTTACGCACATCCGCACCTGTAAAGTTTACGTCTTTTTCTTTTAAAATACCTAGTTCGCGAGCGTAAGCATTGATAATCGTAGTCATCGCAGTCTTATAACCTGTGATATGAGTACCACCTTCCGCATTGTAAATATTATTACAGAAGCCGAGAATATTTTCGTGGAACTCGTTCGTGTACTGAATTGCTGCTTCTACCGTAATGCCTTCACTTTCGCCTTTAAAGTAAATCACATCATGGAGAGTCTCAATGTTTTTATTCAAATCCTTTACAAATCCGATGATACCGTCTGGTTCATGATATTCGATGTGCTCGATTTCATCCTTACGGCGATCTTCATAAATGATTGTAAGATTTGGATTTAAGTATGCAGTTTCGTGCATACGGCTCTTAACATCTTCCTCTTTGAAGTAAGTCTTTTCAAAGATTTCTGGATCTGGTAAGAAATTAATCTTAGTACCAGTCTTCTTGGTCTTTGCAATCTTTGGAAGGAGTCCATTTTCCAATTTTACCGTTGGGTTACCTCTTTCATAACGGTCATGATGTACGAATCCTTCTCTGCTGATTTCAACATCCATATAAGTAGAAAGCGCATTTACTACAGAAGAACCTACACCGTGAAGACCACCACTGGTTTTGTATACGGAATCGTCAAATTTACCACCTGCATGTAAGGTAGAAAATACAATACGAGCCGCAGATACACCTTTTGCGTGCATACCAACCGGAATACCACGACCATTATCCTCTACGGTACAAGAGCCATCCTTTTCCAAGGTCACCCAAATGGTATCACACTCACCTGCCAAATGTTCATCTACAGAGTTGTCTACGATTTCGTAAATCAGGTGATTTAAACCTTTTCGCGAAACACTACCGATATACATACCAGGACGCTTACGAACCGCTTCCAATCCCTCCAATATGGAAATACTACTTTCATCGTATGTTGTCTTTTTTGCCATACTATCTCCCTCTACTTACTGTTATCTGTATCCTTCACATGTGCCAGTACCATGACTGCAATACGGAAGGTCATCGCATCATCAAATTTACGGATATCTAAACCGATTTCTTTCTCGATGCGTTCTAATCTATATACTAATGTATTTCTATGTACATATAATTGTCTTGCTGTTTCTGAAATATTTAAGTTATTCTCAAAGAATTTTCCAATGGTAGACATCGCTTCCTCATCTTCTAAAACATCTGGAATCTTGTCACCAAAAACCTCTTTGATAAACATATTGCAAAGGCTCATTGGAAGCTGATAAATCAAACGACCAATTCCCAATTTTCCATAAGAAATGGTGTCTTTTTCGGCATAGAACACCTTGCCTACCTGAAGTGCCATTTTCGCTTCCTGGAAAGACTGAGCAATATCCTGAATCTGAGTCACCACATTGCCATAGCCCACACGAACCTTTACCATAGCTTCCATGTGAAGACTGTCTACAAGGCTCATGGCAATCCCCTCTAATTCTTCCTCCATTTCCACATTATTTCCAATAATATGGGATTCAAAATTAGATACATCTTTTACCAATACAACACTGTGTTCATCTACTGTTGTAACAAAATCACCGGCCTTTAAATTGGACAGGTTCTTTACCAATTCCATAACCAGGTCTGTGTTCTTATTCCCTGTATCAATAACATAGGTTACTCTAGGTTTCGCTTCTATGTGAAGCTTTTTCGCTTTACTAAACATATCAATGGTAAGCATGTTTCCCAACAATACATTCTGAATAAACACATTACGGTCAAATTCCTCTGACTTGCTTAAAATAAGTGTACGAATCTGACTTGCCGCCATTTTGCCGATTACAAAACCATTATCTACGGTTCCACGTGTTACAAGTACATATTCTGTTTCACTTTCAATATGAATTTTATATAACTGATAATCCTGATAGCATTCCTCTGAAAGCTCTGCTTCTAGAAACTGTGCTACTACCTGCTCTATCTCATCTCCCAATGCAGCTGTTTCAACCACTACTTTACCATTTGGCTGGAAAAGCGCCAATTCCAACTGGGAAATTTCTTTAATTTCATTTAATGTACTTAATAACTTTTGTACTGACAGCATAATTTATCTCCCGCCTATCAAGTCTTATTCTACACAAAAGACAGGGTGTAAATTTACACCCTGCCAAAATTTACAACTATTTAATTTTACCGAATTAGTTTGTGATTGTCAATTCAGTCTCTTTATCAAATACATGAACTTTGTCAGGATTGATGCAAAGAGTAATTGGATCATTGTATTTTGCATTTGTGCTAGCTGGAACTCTTGCTGACATGTTAGCACCTGCAACTGTAAAGTATACCATAGATTCAGCACCTAATAATTCGTTGTTTGTAACGATTGAGCTAACATTTGGCCATTTTGCAAGTTCATCAGCATCATTGCTAATATCTTCTGGTCTGATACCCATAACAACTGTCTTTCCTGCATATCCGCCAGCGATAACTTTTTTCGCTTTATCAGCTGGTAATTCTACTTTGAAATCACCAAATACTAATGTAGCTTTGTCGCCAGAAACTTCAACTGTAGCATCTACGAAGTTCATCTGAGGAGATCCGATGAAACCAGCAACGAATAAGTTGTTTGGTTCGTTGTAAAGTTTCTGTGGAGAATCTACCTGCATGATAACACCATCTTTTAATACTACGATTCTTGTACCAAGAGTCATAGCTTCTGTCTGGTCATGTGTAACGTAGATAATAGTAACGCCTAATCTGTTATGTAATGCAGCGATTTCAGCACGCATCTGTACACGAAGTTTAGCATCAAGGTTTGATAAAGGTTCGTCCATAAGGAATACCTTAGGATTACGAACGATAGCACGACCCATAGCAACACGCTGTCTCTGTCCACCAGATAAAGCCTTTGGTTTACGATCTAATAATTTTTCAAGGTCAAGGATACGAGCAGCTTCTTCTACCTTAGCTTTGATTTCGTCTTTTGGAACTTTACGAAGTTTAAGAGCGAAAGCCATGTTATCAAATACTGTCATATGTGGATATAAAGCGTAGTTCTGGAATACCATCGCGATATCTCTATCCTTTGGTTCTACGTCGTTCATAAGTTTTCCGTCGATGCGGAATTCACCAGAAGAAATATCTTCCAAACCAGCGATCATACGAAGTGTTGTAGATTTACCACAACCTGAAGGTCCTACGAAGATGATAAATTCTTTGTCTTCTACTTCAAGATTGAAGTCTTTAACTGCTTCGAAGCCGTTGTCATACACTTTGCAAATGTTTTTTAATGATAAACTTGCCATTACAAAATACCTCCTAAGTATCTCCCTTTTTTATCCCTTATGGGATTATCACTGTATTAATAATATCCTAGATTTGTCAATAAAACCATTGGCAAATTGACAAAGTTTTTAAGAATCTGTTGGCAAATTGACGAAAGAAGGAGCTGTCACAAAATATAAATTTGTCGACGCCCTTTCTTCATATCTTGAAATAAATATGTCTCTGTATTTTGTGTGCATTTTCGAACTTTTAAGGGAAACGCTATTATTTCTTGAAACACTCTGCTTGCTTAAATTTTGTGTCTGGCATAGCTTTTACTATCTGCACCACTTTGTCCGTTGTTCAACAGACACCGTACTCCCATTTCTGTTTCTCTAATGTGGGCAGTCTTATAAAGTTGATATTACATGAGCCATGCAAAAACTCGGTGCAAGTACGGCACCTCAGACAGTTTGCATGGCTCATGGCATTTTATAATCCTGCCCACATAAGAGAAACGACGAAATCCTCGTAAGGGTGTCCTTTTGCACACGGACAAAGTGGTGCAGATTGTAAAACTTTTGACAGACAGAATAAATCATAAAAGCAAGCAGAGTGCTTCTTAGAAATAAAGCGTTTTTCTTAACCGAGAGAAAATGCACGCAAAATACAGAGACATATATATTTCGAAATATAAAAATAA